>NZ_JBFUHY010000016.1:0-92037 GCF_056402155.1 Pseudomonas sp. P4_C1 | reverse complement strand
AGCTCGCTCCCACAGGGGGCCTGCGTTTTAACTGACTACCATCACCACTGCACGAGGGCGGCAAAGCTTGCACCCGAGGTAATGCACCATGCTTTTTTGTGGGAGCGAGCTTGCTCGCGATGGCGGTGTATCAGTCAACGAAGATGTTGRAKCTGATGGCCTCATCGCGGGCAAGCCCGCTCCCACAGGGGGCCTGCGTTTTAACTGACTACCATCACCACTGCACGAGGGCGGCAAAGCTTGCACCCGAGGTAATGCACCATGCTTTTTTGTGGGAGCGAGCTTGCTCGCGATGGCGGTGTATCAGTCAACGAAGATGTTGAAGCTGATGGCCTCATCGCGAGCAGGCTCGCTCCTACAGGGTTATGCGGTGCCTGTATCAGCGCGCAGCCCAGGCATTGAAGCGCTGTTCAAGCTCCTCGCCATGGTCGACCCAGAACTCCGCGTCCACGGCCCGCGCGCCGGCCAGGTTGGCCTCGGCTGTCGGCAGTTGCTCCTGCACGTCCTTGGGCAGCAATGGCAGGGTCTGGCGATGCACCGGCCCGTAAGGGATGGTTTCCGAGAACACCTTTTGCGTCTGCGGCTGGCTGGCGAACGCGATGAAGTTTTCCGCCAACGCCTTGTTCGGCGTGCCTTTGACCACCGCCCAGTATTCCGGGTCGTACAGGCTCTGCGGCCAGACGATGCTCAGCTTCATGCCTTCCTTTTGCGCCGAGGCAATCCGCCCGTTGTAGGCCGCGCTCATTACCACGTCCCCGGCCACCAGCCATTGCGCCGGTTGCGCGCCCGCCTCCCACCACTGGATGTTCGGCTTGATCTGGTCGAGCTTGGCAAATGCCCGCGTCACGCCTTGCGGGGTGTTCAAGACCTTGTACACATCGTCTGCCTTGACACCGTCGGCCAGCAGCGCGATTTCCAGGGTGTACTTGGCGCTCTTGCGCAGGCCGCGCTTGCCCGGGAAGTCGGCGACATTCCAGAAGTCGGCCCAGGACTGCGGCGCCTTGGCCTGCTTGCTCTGGTCATAGGCCATGACCATCGACCAGACGTAAGTGGCCACCCCGCACTCGGTCAGCGCACCGGGCACAAAGTTCGCCGAATCACCGAAGCGTCCCGCATCGAGTTTCTCGAACAGGCCTTCCTCGCAGCCACGCAACAACTCGGGGCTTTCGACTTCGACCACGTCCCAACTGGTGTGACCGGCCGATACCATGGCCTTGATCTTCGACAGCTCGCCGTTGTACTCACCGGCGATGATGTTGCCCGCGCCGCTGGCGTTAAAGGGCTGGAAATAGGCTTTATCCTGAGCCTGTTTGGTGGCACCACCGAAGGAAATCACGGTGAGGTCCTGGGGGGCCGCCCACACACTGGCACTCAGCAACGCCAGGGCAAACGGAACACTGCAACGCAAGGATCTGGACATGGATCGCTTCCTCGGGTCTTGTCGACCCATTGTTGTCATGGGTGTTCGGATTCACTCAAGTACGCCGCCAGGCGATCCATCAGGCGGTCGCAGGCCGCCATCTGTTCGACGCTGACAAATTCATCGGGCTTGTGCCCCTGGTCCATGCTGCCGGGACCGCAGACCACCGAAGGAATGCCGGCCTGATCGAACAGCCCGCCTTCGGTGCCAAAAGCCACGGTGCTGAAATCGTCACTGCCGCATAGCCGGGCAATCAGCCGGGCCGCCGCGCTGTCGGCGGGTGTCGCAAGGCCCGGATAGGCCGAGATTTTTTCAAAGCGGATACCGGTATCGGTGTCCACGGCCTGCATGGCCGGCAGCAACGTCTGCTCGGCGTAGTCCTGCAGTTCATCGACGACCACTTGCGGGGCGAAGTCCGGCAAGGCGCGGATCTCGAAATCGAAACGGCAATCCGCTGGCACGATGTTCAGCGCCGTCCCGCCCTGGATCACTCCGACCTGCACGGTCGAGAACGCCGGATCGAAGCGTTTGTCGTGCAATGGCGGCCGGGCCAGGGTGGCGCCGATGTCGCCCAACCGACCGATCAGGCGCGCGGCCTGCTCGATGGCATTGACCCCATAAGGTGCGTAGGCCGAATGACAGGCGGCGCCGCGCACGTGGCACCGCATCGCCAGTTTGCCTTTGTGGCCGAGCACCGGTTTGAGTTCGGTCGGCTCGCCGATCAGACACAACGCCGGTGCCGGGATGCGTTGCGGTAGCACCTCCAGCAAGCCGCGCACGCCGAGGCAACCGACCTCTTCGTCATAGGAAAACGCCAAATGCACCGGGCGCTTTAAAGGGCTGGCCAGAAACATCGGCACAGCGGCCAGCACCGAGGCCAGATAGCCTTTCATGTCCGCGGTGCCGCGACCGTAAAGCTTGCCGTCCGCCTCGCTCAGGCAGTACGGCTCGACCGTCCAGGCCTGGCCGTCCACCGGTACCACATCGGTGTGCCCGGACAGCACGATGCCGCCGGCCACACGCGGGCCGACCATAGCCAACAGATTGGCCTTGGTGCGCTCGGCGTTGTAGATCAATTCGCAATCCACGCCGAGTCCGTGCAAGTAATCACGCACGAACTCGATCAGCGCAAGGTTCGAATCGCGGCTGACCGTGGCGAACCCGATCAACCGCGCGAGCATGGCGCGGCTGCGCAACTCACTCATCGCCGGGCACTCCATACGTGGGGGCCAGGGTCGGATTGAGGGCGCGGGTCAGGTAGTCCTGCAATTGCGGCTCGTAGGCCGTCCACAGTTTGCCCAGCTCGCCGATCGGGTTTTCATCGGCCCAATCCACCCGCAGGTCGACAATCGGCCAGGTCAGGTCACCGACCACCGACAGCGCCGCCGAGTGCACCGCGCCGGCTTCACCACCGGCATTCTGCCCGGCCTGCAAGGCGTTCATCAGCCGGGTGGCGAGGCAGCCTTCGCTGTTTTCGAACGCCGCGACCATCGCCTCGATCACCCCGCTGTTGGCCAGCAGGTTGCCGGCCGCCACGCATTGGTCACCGGCCAGGGCATGGTTGATGCCCAGCGCATGGTTGCCGCTGAACACCGCCGTGCGCCCGTGGGCATCGACCACCGCCACCTGGCGGTATTGGCTGTAGCCATTGCGGGTCAATGAGTGGTCCAGCGCCTGGGGCGGCGCCGAGCCGCCCGCCAGTTCATCGAGGATCTGCGGGCCGAGGGCCGGCAGCGTGATGTTCTGGCTCGACACCGCGCCGACACCGGCACGCAGCCACGGGCAGCGCGCGCCGACGGCAATGCTCGAAGAGCTGATGGCAATACCCAGCTGGCCGGTCTCGGCGCAGCGACCCACGATGGAAAAAGTCATGGCGAATTCCTTATTCAGGGATGACAGCGATCACGTCGATTTCCATCAGCCACTGCGGCTGACCGAGGGCGCTGACCACAAGGCCGGTGGAAATCGGGAACACGCCCTTGAGCCACTTGCCGACTTCCTGGTAGACCGGCTCGCGGTAGCGCGGGTCGGTCAGGTAGGTGGTGGTCTTGACGATATGGCTCAGGTCGCTGCCCGCCTCTTCCAGCAGTTGCTTGACGTTGCGCATGGCCTGTTCGGCCTGGGCACGCGGATCGCCGAGGCCTACCAGTTGGCCGTTGAAATCGGTGCCGACCTGACCACGCACATACACCGTGTTGCCGGCGCGCACGGCCTGGCACAGGTCGTTGTCGAGCGTCTGGTTCGGGTAGGTGTCTTTGGTGTTGAACATACGGATGCGGGTATGAGTAGGCATCAACGAACTCCCATGAGGCTGGCTTTCTGAACGGGTGCACAGGCGGCGTCGGCTTGACGCTGGGTCGCATCCCGATAGTTGAGATAGGTGTGCTGTTTAACGATGTGATCGGCGATGTGCTTGGCGTCGTGCCAAACGCCCCAGATAAACGCGGAGCCACGACGGGACTGCCAAGGCAAACCGACGAAATACACCCCCGGTTCGGCCGACACGCCGCGCTGGTGCCGGGGTTTGCCGTTGTCCTTGAAGGCGTCGACCTTCAGCCAGCTGTAATCGGTGGAGTAACCGGTGGCCCAGATGATGGTGGTGACGCCGGCCTTGAGCAGGTCCAGTTCCAGGATTGGATTCGTCACGCAATCCGGGTCCGCCAGCATGGCCCGGGCTTCGGGCTCCAGCGGCAGGTCCAGGCCATTGCGTGCGATATAGGCGTCGGCCTTGTCGAGCAGCGCCAGGTAATTTTCATCGCCACGTTTAATGTTGTCGGCGAGGTTGTCTTCGAAACTCACCACAGCGCCGTTGAACGATTGAGTCAGGCCGACCAGCGTCATGCCCTGATGAGCCAGCCGGCGGAAGTCCACGGTGTGGCCGCCACGGGCACCACTCACGGCGATGGTCACGTGTTCCTTGCCCGGCTGCATGGCTTCGGCATCCCACTCGCCGAGCACCCCCAGCCACCAGCAGAAATCACGGTTGCGATAGGCACGGGGTGGACGGTCATGGGCGCCGACCGACAGGTAGACCTGTTTGCCGGAGCGTTGCAGCTCATCGGCGATCTGCACGCCCGAAGAACCGGCGCCCACCACCAGTACCGCGCCTTCGACCAGTTGCTGCGGGTTGTAGTATTGGGCGGAGTGAATCTGGGTGATGCCGGCGATTTCGGGAGCAATGGGCGGAATGGCCGGGCGCTGGAACGGGCCGGTGGCGACCACCACATGCCGGGCCTCGATCACGCCATCGGAGGTTTCAACGGTGAAACCGGGGCGGTCGGCGTTGCGCTCTACTTTCTTGACTTCAACGCCGGTGCGGATCGGCGCGTTGAACTTGCGGGCGTAGGCTTCGAAGTACTCGGCCACCTGCTCTTTTCCGGCGAAGGCATCCGGGTCCAGACCGTCGAATTCCAGACCCGGGAAGCGGTCGTGCCAGGCAGGCCCGTTGGCTACCAGCGAATCCCAGCGACCGGTGCGCCAGGCTTCGGCGATACGGTTGCGCTCCACAACAAGGTGAGGCACGCCGAGCTTGCTCAGGTGTTCACTCATGGCCACGCCGGCCTGGCCGGCGCCAACTACAAGCGTGTCAATTTCGGTCTTGTCAACTGTCATGGCTGTGCACTTCTGAAAGGTGGTTTGATTCAGGTCGGTCATGGCTGCCGCCTCGATACTGATCACTGTTGTTCTTCTGCTACGGCTATCGGGGTCAGGGTGTTGGCCGCATTCTGTTCGGAGCCGGGAAATAGCGAAATTATGTTTTTTGTGGTCGCTGGCGAGGAAAAAGCGTCGAGGCGACCGGTTGGCTGTGCAAGGTTGCGGTAGACCCGATCCCGGCCTATGGTCCAAGCGATGCATTGCCCGCGACCGACGCGAAGACCCGGCGCGGATTGCTGTCCATCCAGTGCGGATTTACGCAAGGAGTGATGACATGCCCGACAATTCCCGTCCTGCCGTGCTCGAACTGATTGGCAATACCCCGCTGGTGCGCGTCAGCCGTTTCGATACCGGCCCGTGCACGCTGTTTCTCAAACTCGAATCCCAGAACCCCGGCGGTTCGATCAAGGACCGCATCGGTCTGGCGATGATCGATGTCGCCGAACGCGATGGTCGTCTGCGCCCCGGCGGCACCATCGTCGAAGCCACCGCCGGCAACACCGGCCTCGGCCTGGCCCTGGTCGGCCGCGCCAAGGGTTACCGGGTGGTGCTGGTGGTGCCGGACAAGATGTCCACCGAGAAGGTCCTGCACCTCAAGGCCATGGGCGCCGAGGTGCACATCACCCGCTCCGATGTCGGCAAGGGCCATCCCGAGTATTACCAGGACGTCGCCGCGCGGCTGGCCGCGGACATTCCCGATGCGTTCTTCGCCGACCAGTTCAACAACCCGGCCAACCCGCTGGCCCACGAATGCAGCACCGCGCCGGAGATCTGGGCGCAGACCCAGCATGATGTGGACGCCATCGTCGTCGGTGTCGGCTCGGCCGGCACCCTCACCGGCCTGACCCGTTTCTTCAAACGGGTGCAGCCAGACCTGGAAATGGTTCTGGCCGACCCGGTCGGCTCGGTGATGGCCGAATACAGCCGCAATGGCACCCTCCCCACCCCCGGTTCGTGGGCGGTGGAAGGCATTGGCGAAGACTTCATTCCGTCGATTGCCGACCTGTCCAGCGTGCGCCACGCCTATTCGATCAGCGACGAAGAAAGCTTTGATCACGCCCGCCAGTTGCTGCGCGCCGAAGGCATTCTCGGCGGCTCATCGACCGGCACCTTGCTGGCGGCGGCGTTGCGTTACTGCCGCGAACAGACCCAGCCGAAACGGGTGGTGAGTTTCGTCTGCGACACCGGTACGCGTTATTTGTCGAAGGTCTACAACGACCAGTGGATGAACGATCAGGGCCTGCTGCAACGCAAGCACTACGGCAACTTGCGGGACTTGATCGCGCGGCGCTTCGAGGACGGCCGGGTGATCAGCGTCGGCCCCGATGACACCCTGCTCACCGCGTTCCAGCGCATGCGCCTGGCGGATGTGTCGCAACTGCCGGTGCTGGTGAACGGCAAACAACTGGTCGGCGTGATCGACGAGTCCGACATCCTGCTGGGCGTGCATGAAGACGTTGCGCACTTTCGCAAGACCGTATCCAGCGCCATGACCGACAAACTGCAAACCCTGTCCCCCGATGCCACGCTGGCTGAACTGGAGGCAGAGCTGGGCCGTGGGCTGGTGGCGATCATCCAGGATGCCTCGGGCTTCCACGGCCTGATTACCCGAACCGACATGCTCAATCACCTGCGGAGATCCCTGCCATGAGTCAACAGGATAAAAACGCCCCGCCACAGGGCTTCGCCACCCGCGTGATCCATGCCGGGCAAACGCCGGACCCTTCGACCGGGGCGCTGATGCCGCCGATCTACGCCAACTCCACCTACCTGCAACAGAGCCCCGGGGTGCACAAAGGCCTGGACTACGGGCGCTCGCACAACCCGACGCGCTGGGCGCTGGAGCGCTGCGTGGCCGACCTCGAAGGCGGCACCCGGGGTTTTGCCTTCGCCTCGGGGCTGGCGAGCATTTCCACGGTGCTGGAGCTGCTCGACGCCGGCTCGCACATCGTCTCGGGTAACGATCTGTACGGCGGCACCTTCCGCCTGTTCGACAAGGTGCGCCAGCGCAGCGCCGGGCACCGCTTCAGCTTCGTCGACCTGACCGACCTGGCGGCGTTCGAGGCCTCCCTGCAAGACGACACCCGGATGGTCATGGTCGAGACCCCGAGCAATCCGTTGCTGCGCCTCACGGACCTGGCCGCCATCGCCCGCACCTGCCGCGCGCGCGGCATCATCTGCGTGGCCGACAACACCTTCGCCAGCCCGTGGATCCAGCGCCCGCTGGAACTGGGTTTCGACATCGTGCTGCACTCGACCACCAAATACCTCAACGGCCACTCCGACGTGATCGGCGGCATCGCCGTGGTCGGGCAGAACGCCGAACTGGCCGAGCGCCTGGGCTTCCTGCAAAACGCCGTCGGCGCCATCGCCGGCCCGTTCGATGCCTTCCTCACCTTGCGCGGGGTGAAGACCCTGGCGCTGCGCATGGAGCGCCATTGCAGCAACGCACTGGAGCTGGCGCAGTGGCTGGAACGCCTACCGCAAGTCTCGCGGGTCTACTACCCGGGCCTGCCGTCGCACCCGCAACACGAACTGGCCCGACGGCAAATGCGCGGTTTCGGCGGGATGATTTCCCTCGACCTCAACAGCGACCTGGCTGGCACCAAACGCTTCCTCGAGAGCGTACAGATCTTCGCCCTGGCCGAGAGCCTGGGCGGCGTGGAAAGCCTGATCGAACACCCGGCGATCATGACCCACGCCACCATCCCGCCCGATACCCGCGCAGAACTGGGGATCGGCGACGGGTTGGTGCGGTTGTCGGTGGGGGTCGAGGATGTCGAGGATTTGCGGGCTGATCTGGCGCAGGCGTTGGCAAGGATGTAAGCAAGCTCGCTCCCACACTTTTGAATTTCTGTCATACACAAATTATGTGTTCACCAGAGATCCACTGTAGGAGCGAGCCTGCTCGCGATGGCGCCGGATCAGTCGATATTGATGCTGGCTGACACTCCGCAATCGCGAGCAGGCTCGCTCCTACAATTCCGTTTTGGCCCTCTCCCCTGCTGCTACGCTGGTCAAGCACGCAAGAGTCCCTATAATCGCGGCGTTTTCGTCTACCCTCACGAAGCGTCGTGCAGCAATCAGCTTGTGCGGGGCGCATCGACATTTTTCCGCTATTGAACCGGAGAACTTCCATGCTCAAACGTACCCTGGCAACGGCCATTGGCCTGACCTTGTCCCTTTCCACCCTGCTGGCACAGGCTGTCGAGACCCTCAAGGTCAGCGCCATTCCTGATGAAGCACCCACCGAACTGCTGCGCAAGTTCAAGCCCCTGGGCGAATACCTGGAGAAGCAACTGGGCATGAAAGTCGAGTTCGTGCCGGTCTCCGACTACCCGGCAGTGGTCGAGGCCCTGGCCACCGACCGTATCGACATGGCCTGGCTGGGTGGCTTCACCTTCGTGCAGGCGCGGCTGAAAACCGGCAATGCCATTCCATTGGTACAGCGTGAGCAGGATGCCCAGTTCACCAGCAAATTCATCAGCGCCGACCCGGCCGTCAAGTCGCTGGCCGACCTCAAGGGCAAGTCCTTTGCCTTCGGTTCGGTGTCTTCGACGTCCGGCAGTCTGATGCCGCGTTACTTCATGCTGAAAGACGGCATCAAGCCGGAAACTTATTTCAGCCGTGTCGGTTACTCCGGCGCCCATGACGCCACGGTCGCCTGGGTTCAGGCGGGCAAAGTGGACGCCGGCGTACTCAATGCCAGCGTCTGGGCAAAACTGGTCGCGGCCGGTAAGGTCGACACCGACAAGGTCAAGGTCTTCGCTACCACGCCGGCCTACTTCGACTACAACTGGACCGTGCGCGGCACCCTCGACCCGGCCCTTGCCAACAAAATCAAGGTGGCCTTCCTCGCGCTCGACCCGGCCAACCCGGAGCAAAAAGCGATTCTGGACCTGCAAGCCGCCAGCCGCTTCATCGAGACCCAACCTGAGAACTACAAGGGCATCGAGGAAGCCGCGCGCGCTGCCGACCTGCTGAAATGACACTGCATCTGAACCGGGTCAGCCTCACCCACGGCAATGGCGTGCGTGCGCTGCATGAAGTCGACCTGCACATCGCTGCCGGTGAGCAGGTCGCAATCATCGGTCCGTCCGGCGCCGGCAAGTCGAGCCTGCTCAACGTGCTGGCTACCGCCCTGCGCCCCGGCAGCGGCACGGTCGAGGTGCTCGGCGAGCAAGCCTGGCAGCTCGGCGCCCGACAGCGCCAGCGATTGCGCGCACGCATCGGCCTGGTGCATCAGGCGCCGCCACTGCCTGCGCGTCAGCGGGTGGTCACGGCGGTGCTGGCCGGAAAGCTGGGGCAATGGAGTTTTGCCAAAAGCCTGCTGAGCCTGTTGCATCCGGTGGATGTTCCGGGCGCGCGGGCGGCACTGCTCAAGCTGGACCTGGGTGACAAGCTGTTCGCCCAGTGCCAGCAACTGTCCGGCGGCCAGTTGCAGCGCGTGGGCATTGCCCGCGTGCTGTACCAGGCGCCCGAAGTGCTGCTGGCCGATGAGCCGGTGTCGGCGATGGACCCGGTACTGGCCGGGCACACCCTGTCGATCCTCTGCCGCCACGCCCGGGAACGCAACGTGACGCTGGTCGCCAGCCTGCATGCGGTAGAGCTGGCCCTGACGCACTTTTCACGCATCATCGGTTTGCGTGAAGGGCAAGTCCTGTTCGATCTTCCCGCCAGCGACGTCGACCACGATTTGCTCGACAAGCTCTACGCCAACGAGCAACTGCTATCGCCGCCCACGCCAGTGGCGCCCTTGATCCTGCAGATTCCCCGATGCTGACACGCGATACACGAGACCCGGCCACCCTGCCCCGCCTGCTGCTCAGTCTGTTGGCGCTGGCCCTGCTGTGGCCCGGCATCCATTTCAGCGAACTGGACCTGGGCGTGCTGCTCAAGGCCGACAGCCAGAGCGAGATGGGTCGTTTTGTTGCGGCCTTCTGGCCACCGGCCCATGGCGAAGAATTCTTGCAGCTGTTATGGCAAGCGACACTGCAAACCCTGGCCATCGCCACCGCCGGCATGGCTTTGGCCTTGCTGTTGGCCGTGCCCGCCAGCCTGCTCGCCAGTCGGGCGCTGTCGCTGTCGGCCGCCTCACGCAGCGGTCGCCCGAGCGCCTTGGGCCGGCTGTTGCGCTGGCCGGTGCGCGGGTTGCTGATCTTCCTGCGCAGCGTGCCGGAAATCGTCTGGGCCTTGCTGTTCGTACGCGCCGTCGGCCTTGGCCCGACGGCCGGGGTGCTGGCGATTGCCATCACCTACAGCGGCATGCTGGGCAAGGTCTACGCGGAGATCTTCGAGTCGGTTGACCAGCGTCCGGCCCATGCGCTGCTGCAAGCCGGCAGCAGCCGGTTGGCGGCATTCTGCTACGGCATCCTGCCCAATGTCGGGGCGGAGTTGCTGTCGTACACGGTGTATCGCTGGGAATGCGCGATCCGCGCGTCGGTGGTGATGGGCTTCGTCGGCGCCGGCGGGCTGGGCCAGCAGATCGACTTGTCATTGCGCATGTTCGCCGGCGGTGAAGTGGCGAGCATGTTACTGACCTTTTTCGTCCTGGTACTGTTCGCCGATCAGATCAGCCGTCTGTTGCGCTGGAGGTTCGCATGAATCGCCTGATCAACCTGCTGCTGATCCTGTGCATTGGCGCAGCGGTCGTGGCTTCGTTCAGCTATCTGGGGATCGATCTCGGCGAACTGACGGGCAGCGGTAACCTTGCGCAGATGGGCGCCTACGTGCTGCGCTTTCTCAGCCCGGACCTGAGCGCCGGCCATCTGCAAGCCATCGGCCGTGGCGCCGTGGAAACCATGGCCATGTCGGCCCTCGGCACCCTGCTCGCGGCGGTATTTGGCCTGGCGCTGGCATTGCCGGCGGCCGGGCGTTTCGGTTGGCCGTTGCAGAGCGTATCGCGCCTTGTGCTCAATGGCCTACGCGCCATTCCCGAACTGGTGTGGGCGGCGTTGATGGTGCTGGCAGCGGGTCTCGGCCCGAACGCCGGCACCCTCGCACTGGCCATGCACACCGCCGGGGTGCTGGGTCGACTCTTCGCCGAAGCACTGGAAAACACCCCGCCGCAACCGGCCGAAGCCATCCGCTTGCAGGGCGGCAACGTCGTCTGGGCCTTCTGCTACGGCACCCTGCCCAACCTGTTTCCACAGCTGTTGGCGTACATCCTGTACCGCTGGGAAAACAACATCCGCATGGCCAGCGTGCTCGGCTTTGTCGGTGCTGGTGGATTGGGGCAGATGCTCTATGTCAGCCTCAGCCTGTTCCAGGAGGCCCAGGCCAGCACGGTGATTTTGGCGATGTTGGTGCTGGTGTTTGCTGTTGATGGGTTGAGTAGTTGGAGTCGGCAGCGGTGGGTTAAGGCGTGATGGGGAATTGCATGGATTTGCTCAGCTGATTGCATTCGAGCTTAGCAAGCATTTGCATGGATTTGACTACCGCGTTTTATGGGTATGACCGGTAGAAAACGACCCATATAGACAGTCCGTCCCACCAAAGTAAGGTTGCAGCATGAGGCCTAACCCTTCGTTCAAGCGGACCGGAATCAACCGAACTGAATCTTGCATCCATTGATACGGGTGCGGCGGTCACTGGTGAGGGGATAACCCATGAGTAACCCCAACCCGAAACGCCAAGGGCCTGCGATCATGCAGGCCCAGTCAGGTTGGGTACGCCGCGATGGGTAACCGCAGTGGTAACCCAACAGCGGCATTCTGCTTGGAGCCAGTATCTACGCAGCCTGTAGGCATTCAGTGCGCGACCTATCAAGCGGCACTCGCCTCATTGGTAGGATTCAAATAGCAGGCCATCTCCCGTTCGACAACGTCGATCTCATTTAGCCCCCAATTTGTCAGGGGCGCGGAAGGTTTGCCGGTCGACGCAAAACTCGCCGCCAGCAGACGGGTCATCAGCGTCTTTGCCAAGTCCAGTTGCTTCTGAAGCTCCTGAGCCGCGCGATCAGCCTTATCCAGGCGCTGTTGCAGGGCATCGCGCCCGGCAGTGATCTGTCCGATACTGGCCACCGTTTCATGTGGGTCGACCATCGCTGCCGCTTTTTCTTCCAAAGATTTATCACTCATCAATGTGCTCGTTCGCTCAGGTTCAAGGTCAGGCGCGCGCAGGCCTTGCCTCACTGAGATCGGCACGAGAGTTTATTCCTACAGTTTTCTATCGCACTGACGCGCAAGGCGCCGACCAACGGCAGCGTAACCCATCAGCGAACCCAGCCTAGTTGTGGGTAATTGCACGGACTTGCCCACCCATTTGCATTCGACCTGACCAATCATTTGCATCGGATTTGACCATCACGCTGCGTGGCCATGACCGGCAGAAGCCATTCATAAAGTCCCCATTTTCACGTAAACCGTTGTAGCGTTGCATCGCCACCGGGTTGGCCAGTTTGACCTCGAAGCCGGCCGTCTTGAGGCCATCGACCAGCCAGTACCAGTTGTATGTCGACTCGACCACGACACCGAGCAGTTCGGCACGGTGCGGTTCGAGTAGCGGGAGAATCTGCGTCAGCTCATTGGGGCAGCGCCGACTGACCAGGACCCGGTCCGTTTCGTCGGTAACCACCACAACACTGTTGTTCGAATGCAGGTCTATGCCACAGAGTTTCATCACGGCCTCCTCACAGCAAAAGTCTAAGTTCGCACCTTGAATTTTGCGCCACCTCCGTGAGGTGGGGAGGCCGGCCAGATGATTCTCAGATTTATTTTTCAGAAAATAGATCCGTCCCCATTTTTGCTCGTCCCCATTTTTGCTGTTTTGTCGGTGCCGGCGGTTTGGGGCAGATGCTCTATGTCAGCCTCAGCCTGTTCCAGGAAGCCCAGGCCAGCACGGTGATCCTGGCCATGTTGCTGTTGGTGTTTGCCGTTGATGGGTTGAGCAGTTGGAGTCGTCAGCGGTGGGTCAAGGCGTGATTGCGAGTCTTCTGGAGATTTGACGACCAGGCAAGTTGTCAATTTGCTTGTAGCAAGAGGGCCTCAATGAGGCCCTCATCGCTAAAGCGTAGTTGTACTCGGTGCGCCACTACTGGCTCGCGGTGACCGTGACCGCTGCCGAGACCGCCACGGACACCGTCGCCGGTGCCGACTCCGCGCCCTTGGCATCGGCGGCTTTATAGATAAAGGTCGCAGTGAACGGCGCTACGACCGTGGCCGGTGGTGTGTAGGTCACGCGCGTACCATCGGTGCTGACCACGCCCTTGCCGGAGTCCGGTTGCTCCAGCCCCACCACTCTAAGTGGCACGTTACCGTCAGGGTCGGTGTCGTTGGCCAGGACGTTGATGGGCAGCGGTTGGCCGGTGCTGCTGATGGCACTGTCGGGGTTGGCGATCGGGTTTTGGTTATTGCCGTCGTTATTGGCACGGGTATCGCCGGTGCGGAAGGTTGGCAGCGCGGCGGAGTTGACGTAGGTGACGCCGTCCCAGCCGGGTATGGGGGCTGGCATCAACTGGAACTGGCCGGGGTGCTCGACATCCCAGCGCAGCAGCATGGACGTGTCCTCGTGCTGGGTGTTGTGGCAGTGCTCCATGTAGGTTCCGGCGAATTCCCGGAAGCGGATGGCCATTTTCACGTCCACCGAGCTGTCGATGCCATCGCCGACGCGATAGACGTCCTTTCGGGCCCATTTTTCCCATTCCGGCGGTGGGTTGCCATCACGGCTGAGGATGATCCCCTCTTCGAAGTGCACGTGCACCGGGTGGTTCCAGCCGTTGCCGCCGCTCATGATTCTCCACACTTCCAGGGTGCCGTCACCGGAGAACCCGGCAGGGGTTGGGCCGTTGGCCAGTTGCGGAGCGGCGCTGATGACTCGAGGGTCCATGGGGAAGCCGAATTCACCACCGTCGGTCTTGATCGTCCAGGGGGTTTCGTCGGTGCCGTCGGAGCGGCCGAAGCTGAACTCGCGATGCCGCGCCACCTTGAGCCTGGCCTGCACCGCCGGGTCGTCGCGGTTGAGGGTCAGCGGGATCATGGTCTTGCCGGCCGGTTTGCCCGGTTTGGCGGGCTCATAGTCGGCGGGGTTCATGCTCACGTCCTGGCCGGCATAAGGCTGGACCACCAGCTGCAGGAACTTGCCCACCCCCGGGTCGCCGCCGACCCATTCCGGCCCTTTGCTGCCCAGCCTGATCACCGCCTTGTACGTCCCGGACAGGACGTCGGCCAGGCTCAGCAGTGTAGCTGTCGGCTTCTTGCCGTTCTGGTGCTCCAACAGGTTGACGAAGTACAGCTTGTCGCCGGTGTTGATCCCGTTTTTCGCGAAATTGACGATGATGTCGTAACGTTCGGCGATGCCCTGGGTGGGCAGGATGGCGTTGTGGTCCTGGGGATCGCCGTTACCGTCCAGGTCCATGCTGCCGTCGAACGGCACGGCGTGTTCCATCAGGTTGCCGTCGTTGGCGATCAAGTGGAACGGCACGCGGCTATAAGACAGGCCGGAACCGGCCGGGCCAGGGAATTCGCCGCCGCTGCCGGCGACTTCACGCACCAGTGCAATCCTGAGGTAGCGCGACACCGAGCCGTTGAGGATACGGAAGCGATAGCTGCGCGCCCGCACGTTCAGGCTCGGCTGGTACTGCCAGTTGACCAGGACCTGATCGCCGAGAAAACCGTCGGTGTTGAACGGGTTGAACCAGAGCTGGCCGTTCTGATCCCAGGCCTTGTCGGCCACCATCAGGTTSACRTCRTAGTCGCGGTTRCCCCARGGCARYGCCGAACCGCTGGGCAGGCGCAGGTTGACGCCGTCTTCGAAGGCTTCRTTACCGCGATCCAGGGCGCTGTAGTAATTCATCATCACCGCGTTGCCCTTGTAGACGTTYTGCGCGGTGAAATCGACCATGTGGTCATGGAACCAGTGGGTGCTCATGGTTTCGYGCCAGTCGCCRCGGATCTTGATGCTGCCGTTGTTGCACGTCTTCAGGCCCGGCGYGGCATCGTTGACGAACAGGGTTTCGCCCGGGGCGCAGGGGAACGCYGCRCGCGGATCCTGRGCGSTGGTGTTGATGGTGTCGTAACCGGCCARCTGGATCGGCCAGCGATAGTCGTAGTACTGCCCCGGAAAGAARAACGCATTGGCAAAGCCGTCGCTTTCGGCCGGGGAGTGGCCGTTGTGTTCGTGGGTTGTAATGGTGTGCAGGCCAAAGCCCATGTTGGCCGACGGATCGATCGGCAGGGCGTTGTAGTGGCGCATCAGCGCGGCTTGACCGTAGCGCACCATCAACAGTTTTGGCGGAAAGGTGCCGTCGAAGGTCCAGAGCGCCTTGTGGTCCTGAATCGGCATGTTGGGGTGAAAACGGACATTGATGCCTTTGGTGGTGCCGGCAATGACCGGGTTGCTCGAAGTCTGGTTGTAGAGCCCGCCAGGCCCGAACTCACCGACGGCGTAGTTGTGCAACTGTCGGTGGTCGCGCATGCCGCTGTTGACCTGGGCGCCCGCTTGCACGGTTTTGAAGCCCACCTGCGGGAAGAACTCGTTCCAGCGCTGGTGCGACCAGCCTTTTCCTGGCGGCCGGCCTTCGGCCGGCGAGCCGACCGGATGGCGGTTGAGGAAGGCTTCGATCTGCGCTTGCCACGGGTTGCGGTCCAGCACGTTGGAAAATTGCGACGGAAACGGGAACAGCCCCGGCTGGCGCATGAAGGCTTCCAGCGCCGTAGGCGAAGGGCCGCTGCGAGCGATGTTGTTCGGGTCCTGCGTGGGAGCCGGGCCGACAAGCGGAACCGGGAAGGTCAGGGGTGGGGCCGGCAGTGCCGGATCGAGTTTTTCCGTGCCGAATTCTTCGAACAACAGCAGTTGCTGCGTGTACGGCTGGGCCCCGAACAATGGGCTGGGCTTGCCATTGGTGGGGATATTGAAGGATGTCTGCAGGGCTGGCGGCAGCACGTTGTCGGCCCGTGGCGTGTTCCGGTCACCGAATAGGCCATTGGGCAGCGCGATGGCGCCCTGGTTGGCGGGTGGCGAGGCCCGTAAGGCAGCCGCCGCCGCATCGAGGTCGGCCGGCGGGTTGCTGAACGCCGAGGGGTCCGTCGGAGGTGGCGGACCGAAATCATCCAGCGGCACGGCGCTTGCCATGGTGGTTAGGGTAAGGAGCATCGCACAGGGCAGGCTTGTCCTGTGCAGAAAGGCGATGGAGCTGCGTAGTGATGTCGTGCGTTTCATTTTTCACCCCTCGCGACATATCGAGTCTGGCGAAACCCACCGTCGCCAGGATGTCTGGGACACAGCTATTGCGGGTACACGGGGGGCGTGCAACTAATGAGCCATCACACCAGGGCGAAAAAGCCCAGGTAAATTAATAAACTATTTTTGAGTGTTTCAAACGAGAGAAAAGTGAGTGGGGAATATCCCTCTAATTTGGTGGCAAACACCCGTTCGTGGGTGTAATGCCCCATTTATGGAGAGAGTAGCGGCCCTATTTCACCGGCCGCTTTTGGTAGGGGTTGCTTGCCCAAAGGCGACATGGATTTAACTGTAGGGCCGCTTTTGGCTGTGGATTCAACCGGTCATGGTTACAAAGCCTGCTGGTTAAATCCGATGCATTCGGTGGTCAAGTGCAGTGCAATTTCACGCCTGACGACCAAACCAGTACTGCCCACGCAAAAAACCCTTCCTGCGCGTCAGTACAGGAAGGGTTTTTTCGTTGCGGCTGATCAGTCTTTAGCCTGGCTCAACTTGGTGAACAGCTCGGTCGGCACTTTCTTGCCGTTGGAGATGAACTGGTTGGTGCGGAACTTGTACACCTCACCTTCGGACAGGAAACCGTCACCGTTGGTGTCCATCGCCTTGAATTCCTCAGTGCCCTTGGGCGCTACCGCCAGCAGCTCCTTGAGCGACACACGGCCGTCATGATCGGCATCGGTGCGCGCGAAAGACGCATCGCCGCACTTGCCTTCACCGCACTTGCCCTCGGCCTGGGTCTTTTGCGCGCTGGCTTCGGCACCGCACTTGCCTTCGCCACACTTGCCTTCGCTGGTCTTTTCCGCGGAAGCCAATTGATAGCCCTGAGGCAAGGCTTCAGCGGAAAACGCCGAGGACGCGAAGTTGATACCGCCGACCAGTGCAACAGCGATCAGGCCAATACGGGTTTTGTTCGACTGGATACGAGACATGTTGATACTCCGGATCAATGGCGCGGCTGGACCTCTATTGGTCGTACCGCAAGGGTTGATAAACCTGGTTGCGAGGTGCGTTGTGCATCTCGCTTTGGCAGGTCTATTTGGCCCCAGTGGTGTATCCGGGCTGTATCCTGGAGGAGCTGGTTTTGTATGGCTGTACGAAGATGTCGTGCCTTGATACACGGCGATACAACAAAAGCCTCAAGCTTCTACCCTTCATTGACGACCTAGACCTTACCACTCAAGGAGCGTCAGACATGAACGGCAAACGTATAGCAGCGGGATTGGGTCTTTTGTTCGCACTCAGTGGTGCGTGCCAGGCGGCGCCGGGCACCATCAGATTTCAAGGCAGCATTGTGGAGCCGGGCTGTCAGTCACGCGTGGGTACGGACGGCACATTCGAACTTTACGAATGCTCTGCCCAGAGTCGCACGATGAGGGTTGAGGCAAACACCATCACGCCAACCGCCAGTGTGAGCGCTGTCGGTCAATCCAGTACCCACGTCAAGCTGCTCGCTGACAGTGGTCAGGACGGTCGCTATTTCGATCAGCAGTATGTGCTGGTGGATGATGCCGGCTCGCCGATCCGTTCCGGAAACTACCTGATTACCCTGAGCATGCCTTGAGAACGAGGTCCGCGCAGAACGCCTGCATCGCGTGAAAGCTTTTGTTTAAACAGGCTGTAGGTTATTTCCTGCGAACTACAAGACCTTGCGTCGTTGCCTACGGTTACGCCAGAATCCGCCGGCTTGTGCGCCCTGCCCCTGGTCTCTATCGTTTCCGCGCCACTGCCCATCAGTGGTCGGGTTTAGCAGCCCGGGGTTGTAAGCAAGGTGTACATGCTCCTGTCAGTCAGGTATTCCCATGCCTGTATTTGATGGTGGCTGTGCGCAGGGCGCCTTCGGGCGCGCCGGCTTTGCTAGCTTCCCCGGTCTGCTAACCTGCGCACAGCTGCCTCCTTCTCGTTTAGCAGCAAGAGGGTTGGCACCCAATCAGAGAAGCAAGCATATGTTCAAAGTCACCCCCAACCCGCCAGACACCGATCCGACATCCCCGTACGAACCCGACTCAAAAACGCTCAATGAGGCCGCCGAACGCGCGCTCGCCTTCCGCTTCCCCTCGACTGCCGACATCAAAGCCACACCGCGCAGACCCAGCCACCTGTTTACCGTTGACCCCGAAGCCACGACCGAAACCCTAGTGGTTTATCTGGTCGAAACACTGGCCTCGGTCGATGTGATGGTGCATCAACTGGTGGATCATCTGGACGGCGGATCGCGCAATGCCCTGCTGGGGATTTCCAACAGTGTGATGTTGGCGGAGATCACGGCGATTCGGGTGCTGGACCAAATTGATCCGCCTGAGTAGTAGTCGCCTGCTGCGACGAGTGATGTTGTTCGCGTTGGGCTGTGCGGCTAGCATTTTTTGGGACCGCTGCGCGGCCCATCGCGAGCAAGCTCGCTCCCACAGGGATTTGGGGCAGTCAGTTAAAAAGAGCTGAGCCAGTATCGACTCACCCTTTCCCGCCGGTGGTCGTCCCGGTGCAATCCTTCGCATAAACCTGCTTGCGTGCCCCGTCGAACGGGATCAGTCTCTGGAGCAGCATTGACCTTCACCCCTGCGCTCCGGGCAAGGACGAAGGCATACCTCCCAGCGAGGAAATGAAGATGAAATCCGCTTTCGTCGTCCTGCTAATGGCCCTCGCACTGTGCAACTCGCCCCTGGTGAGCGCCGCCCCCGCCGCCGACGCCATTGTGCCCTTCCACGTCGATATCCAGGATCAACAACTCACTGATCTGCGTAACCGCCTCGCGGCCACACGCTGGCCAGACAAGGAGACGGTGGGCGATCGATCACAAGGTGCACAGCTGGCGAAACTGCAGGAGCTGGTTCGCTACTGGGGCACGAACTATGACTGGCACAAGGCCCAGGCGCAGGTCAATGCCTTGCCCCAGTACACGACCACTATCGATGGGGTCTCTATCCACTTCATCTGGGTGCGCTCGCCGCAGCCGAATGCTTTACCGATGATCCTGACCCACGGTTGGCCAGGCTCGGTACTGGAGTTCATCAAGGTGGTCGGCCCGCTCACCGATCCGGCCGCTCACGGGGGCAATAGCGCGGATGCATTCGACGTGGTGATTCCGTCGATTCCTGGCTACGGCTTCTCCGGCAAACCGACAGAACCCGGATGGGACCCGGACCATGTGGCCCGGGTCTGGGGGCAATTGATGCAGCGACTCGGGTACAGCCGCTACGTCGCCCAGGGTGGTGATTGGGGCGGTCCCATCACCAGCGCCATGGCGCGCCAGTCCGTGCCTGGGTTGCTGGGCATTCACCTCAATCTGCCGGCGACGGTTCCGCCCGAGGCGACCGCCGCACTGGCTGCCGGCGGTCCCGCGCCTGCGGGGTTTTCCGAGCAGGAACGCGCGACCTACGACGCCCTGGCCGCATCCATTAAACAGGGCAACCTGGCCTACAGCGCGATGATGGCCGCGCGGCCGCAAATGATCGGCTACGGCGTAACGGACTCTCCGGCATTTCTCGCGGCGTTCATGCTCGGTCACCCGGGATTTGCCAAGTGGACGTATGGCGCCGACCCACAGCAATCTCCAGGCAAGGATGAAGTGCTGGACGACATCACCTTGTACTGGTTGACGAACAGCGGCGCCTCGGCGAGTCGGCTGTATTGGGAAAACAAAGGTCGCAGCCCGCTTTTTTCTGCGGCACAAAAGACCGGCGACATCACGCTGCCGGTAGCCGTCACGGTATTCCCTGATGATGTCTATTTCCCGCCGGAGAGCTGGGCCCGACGCGCCTATCGCAACCTGATCTACTTCCATCAGGCGGCCAAGGGCGGCCATTTCGCAGCCTGGGAACAGCCGGAGCTCTTTACCGAGGAACTGCGCACGGCGTTTCGGCCGCTGCGTTGAATCACCTTCGTATCAATTGGGGTCCAGCAACCCGCCACTCCAGTTTCGCGACACCCGGCTACCGGTGAATTTCGCCACACCCATGCCCTGGGGTATCAGGCGATCGCGATAGCGCGTCACCAGGCGCCCCGCCTGTTCGGCATGCAGCACCACTTCGGAAGACGGGTCCCCCGGCCGCCCGAGGATTCGTGCAAAGCGCTGGCCTTCCTCGACGAAATCCCCCAGCTCTTTTTCGAAAATCAGCACGCCGGGTTGCGGGGCGATGATGGTTTCCATGTGGCCCATTTCCACGGCTTCGACGGGCCAGTCCGACGGCGCCACTGACTCATCGATGACACCGCAACCGCACAGCCAGTTGTACAGCCCTTCGGCATCGGACTCGGCAAAGCGGTCGCAGACATCGCCCTGCCCGCGCAGCTCCAGGGTCGCGGCCATGCGCCCTTCAGTGACTCCGTCGCGTATCCACGGGGCAATGATGGTTTCCTCGAAGGAGCCATCGCCGCCGTCATCCCAGATGATCGCCACGTCCATCTTCATTGCCGCCGCCAGTTCGCGGCCACGGGGCCAGAAACTGCGGTGCACGTACAGATAGGGCAAGGCCTCGTCATCGGTGTGCAGGTCGAGCATCACATCGGCCGGGGCGGCCAGTTGCACCAGTTGCTTTTGCCATTGCTGAACGCAGGTCGAAGGTCGCGCCATGGCCGCCGACTGGTCGAACGCGCGATTGAAGTTATGCCCGGTCGCGTCGTGATAACGGCCGAGAATCCGCCCCTGGCGAAACTGCCCGATGCCCAGCGGATTGGCCTGCGGCACCACGGTCAGGTTGCCCTTGAGCCGGCCTTGAGTCTCGGCGGTTTGCAGTCGTTGCATCAACAGGTGCAGGACCAGCATCCCGGCGATTTCATCGGCATGTACGCCAGCCTGCAGGTGCACGTTTGGCCCGCTGCCGTCGCCTGCATAGCGCCAGGCACCGACCCGCACGGCCTCACCGTTGTTGTTGCGAACACTGAACGAAATATCCTGCGGCATTGGCTTTCCCTCCCGTCATGAACCTTGAAAAACGTTGCATCGCTGCTGCCGAGGCTGGTGATTGAACAGACGTTCAACTAAGCTCGGCATCGTGAAACCTCACCCAAGGACAGCCTTGTGACAACCGACGCCCCGAAAAACCGCCGCGCCGAACCCGAGGACCGTCGCGAAATGCTGGTGGCCGCTACCCTGCGCTGCCTGGGCCGCGACGGTCACGCCGGGATATCCGTGCGACGCATCGCCACCGAGGCCGGAGTCTCCGTGGGGTTGCTCAACCATCACTTCGGCAGCATCGAGGCACTGATCGCCGACACCTACCAGCGGCTAGCGAGCGAACTGACCACCGCCCTGCTCCAGGAAATCGAACAGGCCCAGACACCCGCGCAAAAGATCGATGCCTTCCTGGAAGGCTCGTTCTCGCCCAGGGTCATGGACCCGCAACTGCTCGGCGTGTGGGTGGTGTTCTGGAGCCTGATCCGTCACTCCGAACACGTCAGCCAGTCCCACGAAAAAAGCTACCGCGCCTACCTCGACCTGATCCGCCAGTTGCTCGACGGGCTGGCCGCCAGCGAAGGCTTCGTGATTCACGACACGCGCCTGGCGGCCATCGGCTTATCGGCGATGCTCGACGGTCTCTGGCTCGAGTGGTGCCTGAACCCCGAGACCTTCAGCGCCGCCAACGGACTGCATATCTGCCATTGCTGGATAAAGGGGCTGCGTCACGGAGCATTCAGCACCGACGACGCCCTGTGACGGATGCCGGCCGAAGATCATCGCCAGGGTGCCACTGACGGCGGTCAACCCTTGTCGAACTCATCAGGCCGACTTGCGCACCGGCGTTCCGCGCCGCTCGGCAAAGGCAAACAGCGCTTCGATCAGGAACGTCAGGCAGACATACACCCCGGCCACCAGCAACAAGGGTTCGTACACCTGCAGCGTCTGTGCGCGGACCACGTTGGCGGCGCCGAGCAGATCGATCACGGCGATGGTCGAGGCCAATGCCGTGGACTTGAGCAGCATCACGGTTTCCCCGGCCAGGGTCGGCAGCAACAGGCGCATCGCCCGGGGCAAACGCACCCGTAGCAAGGACTGGCGCGCGGTCATGCCAAACGCCGAAGCCGCTTCCATTTCACCCTTGGGCACCGCCAGCAGGCCACCGCGAATCACTTCGCCGACATAGGCCCCCACCGACACCACCAGGGCGAACACGATGTACCAGTAACCATCGCGCAGGTACGGCCAGAGGAAACTGCCGCGAATCAGCGGGAACTGGGCAAACAGGCTGCCCAATCCGTAGTAGTAGATGTAGATCTGGATCAGCAACGGCGTACCGCGCGTGACGCTGGTGTAGAACAGGCTGACCTTGGCAATCACCTTGTTTTTCGAGATCCGCGCCAGCGCCACCAGTACCGCCAGCAGATAACCGAACACACTCGATACCAACAGAATGATGAGGGTGGTTTGCAGCCCCCGGCCCAACAGTGCCGCGTATTCAACTATCCACGCTGGAATCATTTCAATCACTCAGCCAATGGCATCCAGCGACGAATACGTCGCTCAAGCCGACCCGACACATAGTTCGACGCCAACGTCACCGCGTAGTACAGCGCGGCAGCCGTGAGGTAGAACAACAGATAGTGGCGCGTCGACCCCGCGCCTTGCTTGGCGGTGTACAGCAGCTCGTTGGTGCCGACCACGCTGATCAGCGCACTGTCCTTGATCAGGTTGATCCACAGGTTGGCCATCCCGGCCATGGCGAAAGGCGCCATGATCGGCAGCGTGACCCGGCGGAACAGCCCGAAACCGTTGAGGCCGAACGCCTTGGCCGCTTCGATCTGGCCGAAGGGGATCGCCTGGATCGCCGCGCGGAAAATCTCCGAGGCGTAGGCGCCCTGCACCAGCCCCAGCACCACGATGGCCGCCAGCGGACCGCTGACATCGACCACGCCGTAGCCGAGTTGGGTCATCAGCGAGTTGAGGAGCATGGAGCCGACGTAGTACAGCAACAGAATCAGCAGCAATTCCGGAACCGCCCGGAACAGCGTGGTGTAGCCGCGCATCAGCGCTGCAATCGGCTTCGGCGCGCCCAGCTTGAGGCACGCCACCACCAGCCCGATGGCCAGCCCGAGCACAAAGGCCCCGGCGGAAATCTGCAGGGTCATCCAGAGCCCCTTCAACAGCGCACTGCCCCATCCTTGTTCGGTGAAATTGATCAGATCGAACATTGCCGGCATTTCAGTCTCCCCCGGATCCTGTGGGAGCGAGCTTGCTCGCGATAGCGGTGGTTCAGTCACCTTGGATGTTGACTGTCACGCCCTCATCGCGAGCAAGCTCGCTCCCACAGGGATCTGCGCCTTCTCAGGATTTGCGTTTCGGTCTGATGGTCAGAACGCAGGCTTCACACTGGTGCCGAAGTAGCTCCGGGACAGCTCGTCATAGTCCTTGCTCGCCAGCAATTCCTGGATGGCCTTGTCGAGCCTGGCCTTGAGTTCGGTGTCGTCCTTGCGCAGGCCGGCCCCCACGCCTTTGCCGAAGATCGGGTCATAGGGCACGGTGCCGAGGTAGGCCAGGTCCTTGGCATCCGGGGTTTTGACGAAGGCGGCCATGGCGGTGCCGTCGGCCATCATCAGGTCGATGCGGCCGGCAATCAGGTCGGCGTTGGCCGAGTCCTGGGTGTCGTAGTACTTAACGTCGGCGATTTTTTCGTAGTAGGTCTTCAGGTAACTGGCGCTCACGGTCGAGTTCTGCACGCCGATGATCTTGCCCTTGAGGTCATCCGGATACTTCTTCACCGACGCCTCTTTCGGGCCGACGACGGCAATCGCCGAGTCGTAATAGGCCTTGCTGAAGGCGATCTGCTTTTCCCGTTCTTCGGTCACCGACATCGAGGAAAAGATCACGTCGATCTTCTTCGCCAGCAGCGATGGAATGATGCCGTCCCACGCCACTTCCTTGATCTCGCAATCGGCTTTCATTTCGCTGCACAGCTTGTGGATCAGGTCGACTTCGAAGCCCTTCCACTCACCGTTGGCCTGCTTTTCGGTGTACGGCGGATAGGGTTCCGCTGCCACTGCGAACCTGATCGGTTGCGCTTGGGCGGCACTCATGCCGGCCAGCAATACGCAGGCCGCACCGGTCAACCAGTTTGCAAAACGTCGATTTCCCATGTTGTTTTCCCGTCTTTTTATGATGAGTTAGCGAGTCTGATGAGCGTTGACGAATTGCCGGCAACGCTCGCTGCGTGGGTGTACGAACACTTCGTCCGGCGAACCGGTTTCCTCGATCAGCCCTTGATGCAGGAAGGCGACCTTGGAAGAGACATCGCGTGCAAAGGCCATTTCATGGGTCACCAGGATCATGGTCCGGCCTTCTTCGGCGAGGGAGCGGATCACCCGCAGCACTTCCCCGACCAGTTCCGGGTCGAGTGCCGAGGTGGGTTCATCGAACAGCATGACCTTGGGCCGCATGGCCAGGGCCCGGGCGATGGCCACCCGTTGTTGCTGCCCCCCGGAGAGAAACGCCGGGTACTCGTTGCGCTTGGCCGCAAGCCCGACGCGCTCTAGCAGCGCTTCGGCCCGTTCAGTGGCCTCCGCACGGCTTTCACGCAGGACCTGGGTCGGCGCTTCGATGAGGTTTTCCAGCACCGTGCGATGGGGCCAGAGGTTGAAGTTCTGGAACACCATGCCCAGGCTGGAACGGATGCGCACCAGTTGTTTGGCGTCCGACACCAGCGGAGCGCCTGGGCGATTCTGGTTAAGGTGAATGCTTTCGCCATCGACCAGAATGCGTCCCTGGTCCGGTACTTCGAGCATGTTGATGCAGCGCAGCAAGGTGCTTTTGCCCGAGCCGCTGGCACCGATCAGGGAGATCACTTCGCCCTCACGGGCAGTCAGGGAAACGCCCTTGAGCACTTCGATATTGCCGAAGCGTTTGTGCAGGCCATCGACCTCGATCATGGTCTTGGCCGCAACCGCTTCGACCGTCGCGGTACTGGTCACCGTGCCGATCACCGGCCTCGGCGCTTCGCCCATGAGCACCCCGACGAAATCGCGAATACGCTGACAGGCCTGGGCCAGGCGCTCGTCACTCAGGGTGAACGACAGCCGTACAAAACCCTGGGCCGGCTCACCGAATGCCGCCGCATCCAGCACCGAGACACCGGCCTCGCGCAGCAGGCGCCAGGCGAATTCCAGCGAGGTCAGGCCGGTGCCGCGCACGTCCACCAGCACGAACATGCCGGCATCGGGGTTGAGCACACTGATGCCCGGGCAATCCGCCAGGCCGGACACCACCAGATCGCGGCGCCGACGATAGATCTCGCGCATGCCGTGGGTGACTTCAGCGTGGGACTGCACGGCCTTGAGCGCCGCTTCCATGACGAAACCGGGCAAGCCGTACAGCATGCTCAGCACCAAGGTTTCGACATGATTGACCAAGGCTTCATTGGCCACGACCCAGCCGATGCGCCAACCGGTCATGGCATGGGATTTGGACAGGCTGCCGATCACCACGCAGCGCTCGGCCATGCCCGGCAACGCCACCAGACTCAGGTGTTCACGCTCGTAGGCGAGGCTCTCGTAGACCTCGTCCACCACCACCCACAGGTCATGGGCGATGGCGAGGTCGGCGATGGCTTGCAGCTCTTCGCGGCCCAGCACCACGCCGGTGGGGTTGTTCGGATTGGAGAAGAAAATCGCCCGGGTGCGCGGGGTAATGGCCTTGGCCAACACGGCGGCATCGAGGCGGAAACCCGAGTCCGCGGCACAGGGCACCCGCACCAGCGTGGCGCCGGAGGCCTTGAGCGTGGCTTCGTAGGTCACGTACATCGGATCGAAGGCAATCACTTCGTCGCCGGCACCGAGCAGGCACATCGAGGTGGCGAACAAGGCGTTCTGCGCACCGGCCGTGAGAATGACGTTGGACGCCTGCAGTTCACGATCGATCAGTTGGCTGTAGCGGCCGGCAATGGCCTCGCGCAGGGCCTGGCGGCCGGCGATTTCGGTGTAGTGGGTATCCCCTTCACGCAAGGCGTGGATGGCGGCATCGGTAATGAAATCGGGGGTGGGGAAATCCGGGTCGCCGACGCTGAGGATGATCACGTCCTCGCCTTTGCGCTGCGCCGCGCTGGCCGCGTAGTGGATATCCCAGGCGGCAACGCCTTGGCCACTGATCCGTTCAACAAAGGGTGAAAACCGCATGCCAGTGCCTCGTTCGAATTGAAGAAACGCAAGCCCGCAACCAGCCGGGGGAAGGTGGTCCCCAACATAGTTCAGACTGAACACTCGTTCAATAGAAAACTCGCAAGGCTTCGCGTTCAGCGTAAACAGGTCGTTTTCACGACAGTCGCGCCGTTTTTCAGCACGGCGCAATTAAGCGACGTGAAACTATTCTGCTGACTGCTCCCAGCACCAGAGCCACGAGAATCAGCCCCGCAGCAACCGCAAACGTCAACCGCATCCCCTGAGCGATGGCCTCAGGTTGCGCCTGCAAAATATCGTGGCTGGCCGTGCCTAAGGCGAACACAGCGCCCATGACCGAGGCGCCGGTGATCAGCCCGAGATTGCGTGACAACCCGAGCAAACCGGAAACCACCCCACGCTGCTGCGCCTCTATTTCCAGCATGACGGCGGTATTGTTCGCCGCCTGGAACAGCGCATAACCGCCGGTAATGACAGCCAGCGGCAGGATGTAGCCGGGCACACCGAACGCCATCGGCAAGGCCGGCAGGATGCAAGCGCCGGTCAACATGGCGATCAATCCAATCGTACTGGCTCGATACGTGCCCAAACGATCGACCCATCGGCCCGCCGGTACGCCTGTCAGCGCAGCCACCAGCGGCCCCGTCGACATCGCCAGCCCAACGCTCGCAGCATTCAACGCCAGTGCGCCAGTGAGATAAAACGGCCCTACCACCATGCTCGCCATGACTACGCTGGTCACCAGCATGCTCATGACGAATCCTGCGCTCATCTGCCAGTTACGGAACATCGTCAATCGAACCAGAGGCGACTCGGTTGTGTGCTCGACGAATACAAACACGCACAGCCCAAAAACGGCCACCAGCAACAGCGTCATGTTCAGCGGCCCCAGGGTGCCACGCCCAATGGTCATCGCCAGTGAATAAGCCAGCAGCGTCAGAACCAGCACCAGCGTGCCGGGCACATCGAAGCCCGCTCGATCCGCCCTCTTCTCACTGCGATCGCTGGGCAAAAAGTAGAGCGCGAGCCCAATCGCCAAAACACCCAGCGGCACATTGATCAGAAAAATTGCCTGCCACCCCGGATTGGCAATCAAAAAACCTCCAAGGGTCGGGCCGAGCGAGGTGCCAATCGCCGACATCGTGCCGAGCACGCCCATCGCACTGCCCATTTTTTCCTTGGGAACGGTCCCGCCCACTAGCGCCATGGTCAGCGCCATCATGATGGCCGCACCGACGCCCTGCAGCGCCCGAGCGGCAATCAATAACCAGAGATGAGGGGCCAGCGCGCACAGGATCGAAGCGACGGTAAACACACAAATCCCGATCAACAACAAACGTCGGGGACCAATGATGTCGCCAAGTCTTCCGACACTGACGATCAGCGCCGTGATCGCCAGCAGATAAGCGAGGACCACCCATTGCACTTGCTGAAAGGAGGCCGAGAACGCCTCGGCCAGTGTCGGCAATCCAACGTTGGCAATGCTGGTGCCCAGGGACGACAGCAGCATGGATAACGACAGGCTGGCCAAGGCTCCCCGAATCGATATGGACTTCATTTTCTCGCGACTCCGCAAATAGGTTGTCCCGAGCCTAAGCCCAGCCATAACATGGCGGAAGACGCAGCATTTGCACTTTGTACGTGCACCGGACGCCACATATCTGCTCCCACAGGAATTGATTCGATGCCCGATCTGAATCTGTTGATCACCCTGAACGTGTTGCTGGAGGAAGGCAGCGTGGCCCGCGCCGCGCAGCGTTTGCGCCTGAGCCCGTCAGCCATGAGCCGGGCGCTGGCGCGATTGCGCGAAACCACGGGCGATCCGCTGCTGGTGCGGGCCGGGCGCGGACTGGTTCCCACGCCTCGGGCGCTGGAGTTGCGTGAACGCGTCGGCGTGCTCGTGCAGGACGCCGAAGCCGTCCTGCGCCCTGCCGAGGCACTCGACCTGAATCAACTGACCCGTACCTTCACCCTGCGCACCAGCGACGGCTTCGTGGAAAATTTCGGACCGCAACTCATCGCCCGCATCAACGAAGAAGCGCCCGGTGCCCGCTTGAATTTCGTGCAAAAGCTGAACAAGGACAGCACCCTGCTGCGCGACGGCTCGGTGGATCTGGAAACCGGCGTGATCGGCGAAACCACCAGCCCGGAAGTGCGGACCCGGATGCTGTTTCGCGATAGGTTCATTGGTATCGTGCGTGAGGGGCATCCACTGACTCAAGGTGAAATGACACCTGAGCGTTATGCCGCCGCCCGGCACATTCTGGTCTCACGTCGGGGCCACGATAAAGGCGTCATGGACGACGCCTTGAATGAGCTGGGGCTGACGCGGGACATCATCACCATCGTCGCCGGATTCTCTGCCGCGCTTGCATTGGCGCGGGCTTCAGACCTGGTGGCCAGTGTACCGGAGCGACACGTCGGCAACCTGTGCCAGGGGATGCACTGCTTTGCCCTGCCGTTCCTCACGCCGCCGATCACGGTTTCGATGCTGTGGCACCCGCGCATGGACGCCGACCCGGCGCATCGCTGGTTGCGCGGTTGTGTGTGGGAGATTTGCAGTCGGCAATGACTCGGCGGCCCTCGCCTACTCCCTCAGGATCAGCAGCGATTCGCCTTTCTTCACGATGTAGGTCGCCAGTTCCGAGGCCTTGCCCTGACCCACATTCTTCGCCACATGGGCGACACCTTCGGGGATGTACAACGAATCACCGGCCTTGAGCGTCACCGGTGCCCGCCCTTCCAGTTGATATTCAAAGGTGCCGCTGATCACGTGCGCCACCTCGACACCGGGGTGAGAGTGCTTGGGCGAAGTCACGCCCGGATCGAAGTCCACGAGCACTTGAAGGACTTCACGATCGGCGGCGCCCAGGTCTTCACGTACCAGGTCCGTGCGATGCAGGCCCTGCTGCCAGCTTTTCATCGCCGGGGCCGGTTGTGTTTCCTGGGCTTGAGCAAGGCTCGCTACAGTGGTGAGCCCTGCGGCGGCCAGGATGAGGCCAAGCTTGCCAATGGTGTGACGGGTGTGGGTACGCAACATTGTCTTTCCTCCAGTTGAACCACGCCAGGCCGCGCCGAAAGTGGCGCGATGCCGGTGGTTCCATTTGGAGGCCGCCGTGTATCGCCCGAGTGTCGGGAAACGCCGGTTTTGTATGCCCGGGTAACGGCGGGCGTTGCGGATACCTGCGGATACAAACCCGTATCGGCGGGTACGCCATCATGAGCACCGGCATAGTGGTCAATGGCGAAGATGAAGTGACCGCGACCCGATCCCACTCAGGTCGCGGCAAGTTCAGGCTTTTTGACTACGCCAGATCGAAGCGATCCTGGTTCATCATCTTGAAGGGCAACCCTGAGGGCCGCGCAGGCTGCGGTTTTCAGGCCCTCAAAAATTCCTCTTTGGGGTTTGTATGGCTCGGTTTGGCTGTGCAATGACAACGTTATGCCAGCCTGACATTCCCTCCCCGGCGATCTGTTGACCGCCAATCTCCCCGTTTTTTGATTGACCTTCTCTCCCCGTGCCAGACCCGCAACCTTGAACGGGGGGAGTGCCCACAGGTCATAATTGATCAACAAGCGGTTGTGCTAATCACAGATTGGTTGATCCTAATTCATGCACCGTCGAATATCTGTTGACCTGACTGATTCGTACCAACAAACTTTTCTTTTATTGTGTATTTCTAAAGGTTTGTCTGATGCGTAAATCATTCACAGTCGTTGCATTAAGCCTTCTTGTATCGCAGTACTCCCTCGCCGGCGAAGCCACCAACACCGCTATCGGTGGCGGTGTCGGTGGCGCCCTTGGAAGCGCGGTCGGTCAGGCTATGGGAGGTAGCACTGGCGCTGCGATCGGAGCCGGCGTAGGTGGCGCAGCTGGGGGCGCAATGGCCGCGAAGAGTGGCAACAAGACCGAATCAGCCATTGGCGGGGGGCTCGGTGCAGCGGGCGGCCAGGTGATCGGAAACAGTGTTGGTGGTTCCACCGGTGGCCTGATCGGGGCTGGACTGGGCGGCGCAGCAGGTGGTGCTATCGGCAACAATGTGGCCAACGACAACGACAACGACAACGGCCACTACGACCACAAGCATAAAAACAAGTACAAGAACAAACATAAACACAAGCATGACGACTGATCTCGGATTCCGAGATTGAGCAACTGGAAGCATTGTTTCAAAAGGGAGTGGACCCTCCTCACTGACACATTCATGACTTGCCCCGAACTGCTCCCCAGCTGCAGCTCGGGGTTTTTTCCTCCGGCGTTCTGCCGACTGAACACAATCCCCTCGTGCCCAATTTCTCGATGCTACGCTGAAATCTCCATGGAGAATTCGCGATGTCAAACGCCGACCTGCTCCCTTCCCTACTATTCAAGCTCAACGAAAACCAACTCGCCCTCGAAGCGGCCATCATGGAGCTCTCCAACTGGGTCGAGCAGCGCGGCTCGGCCGATGTCGCCGACAACGTACGCGGCGCCTTGGAGGCGATCAACCGCAACGAGGAGCTCATCAAGATGACACTCTGACACTCGCGGTGATGATGACGCGGGAATGACTGCTCTCTCGAAAGCCGCTGCAGAGTTGTCTTTTAGAAGCCAACTTGTGAATAGGAATTCGAACTCCACCAGCCCACTATCGAGCGCTTCCTGCGCCCGGTGGCCTACCAGGGTTTTACCGATGCCTTGCTGCCAGAGCCGCTGCGCGAGGGCAATCCGTTAGGGCTGCCGCGCTTTGTGGACGGTCATTAACTGTAGGAGCGAGCCTGCTCGCGATGGTCGTCAACGATAACGCGTGTGTCCTGACTAAACGCGGCGCTCTTGAGTCCATCGCGAGCAGGCTCGCTCCTACAACAACGGGTCATCCGTCGTTTTTCGCCAGCTTCGTTTCACCGCTGTCCCAACCACCACCCAAKGATTTGTAGATCGCAACAATGGCGCGGTACTGCTCAGTTTCACCCAGCGCCTGGGCATCTTCGGCGTTCAGCCGCTCACGCTGTGCGTCCAGCAACACCAGGTAGTCCACCACCCCTTCCTTGTATTGCGTCGCCGCAAGATCGGCCGCTGCGCGACTCGACTCGCTTTGCCTGATCAGCGACAGCAAGCGTTGCTGGCGTTTGCCATAGTCGCTGAAGGCGTTTTCCGACTCTTCCAGAGCCAGCAACACCTGTTGCTCATAAGTCGCCAATGCTCCCTCGGCGTCGGCATCTGCTCCACGAATACGCGCCCGCACGCTGCCCAGGTCAAACGCAGCCCAGGTGATGCTCGGACCCAGGCTCCAGGCGCGGGCGGCACTGGAACCGATTTGCGAACCACGCCCCGCTATGAACCCGAGGAACCCACTCAAGCTCACCCGTGGAAACAGGTCGGCGGTGGCCACGCCGACATCGGCGGTTGAAGCCGCCAACCGGCGCTCCGCCGCGAGCACGTCCGGGCGCCGGTGCAACAGCTCGCCAGGATCGCCAATCGGCAGCGCCTTGGCGATGGCCGGCAAGTCCTTTGGACTCAAGTCGACGCTCAGCCTGTCCGGGCGTTCGCCCAGCAGTGTGGCGATGCGGTTTTTGTCGCGTACTTGTTCTGCTTGCAGTTGCGGCACGGTTGCCTCGACCGCCGCCAACCGGGCATCGGCACGCACCACGTCGAGTTCGTTACCCACGCCAGCGTCACGCAGGCTCACCGTCACGGCGCGCGACTCGCTTTGGTTCTTGAGGTTGGCCAGGGCGATTTTTTCCCGCAGTTGCGCACCACGCAGTTGACCATAGGCATCCACCAACTCGGCGATCATGGTCACCCGCAGTTGGTACAGGTCCGCCGCCGTGGCATCTTCCCGGGCATCGCTGGATTCCAGTTCACGCTGGATGCGCCCGAACAGGTCGATCTCCCAGGCCATGTCCAGGCCCAGATCGTAGCGTTCGGTATTGACCCGATTCACGCTCTGTCCCGGCACCTGTGCCTTGCCCTGCTGGCTGCTGACCCGGCTGGTGACCACCGGCAGGTTGTCATTGCTGATGTCATCGCGGATGGCCCGGGCGGCTTTCCAGCGGGCGAAGGCCACACGCAGATCGCGGTTGCCGTTGAGCGCCTTGCCGACCAGCTGATTCAGCGTGGGGTCATCGAACTGCTGCCACCACACCGTTTCAAAGCGCGACCGATCGTAATTGGCCCCTTTCGCCGAGACGATATGGGCAGGCGCTGTGTCCGGGGTTTTGTAATCCGGCCCTACGGTGCAGGCGGCCAATGCCGCGACCAGAAGGCTGGGAAGGAAGAGTTTGAAAGCGTTCATCAGTGTGCCTCCGGATCAATAACGTTGAGCGAGTGAACCCGGGCCGCCTTGCGCGCGGTTTTACGTTCGATGTAGCGACGAATCAGGACGAAGAACACCGGCGTCAGCAGCAAGCCGAAGAAGGTCACCCCGAGCATTCCGGAGAACACCGCGACACCCATGGCCCGGCGCATTTCCGAACCGGCACCGCTGGAAGTCACCAGCGGAATCACGCCCATGATGAAAGCGATCGAGGTCATCAGGATCGGCCGCAGACGCATGCGGCAGGCGTCGAGCACAGCGTCCAGCGGCGACAGGCCCTGGTCCTGCCGGTCCTTGGCGAACTCGACGATCAGGATCGCGTTCTTGCAGGCCAGGCCCACCAGCACGATCAGGCCGATCTGGGTGAAGATGTTGTTGTCGCCTTTGGAAATGATCACCCCGACAATTGCCGACAACAGGGTCATCGGCACGATCAGGATCACCGCCAGCGGCAGGCTCCAGCTTTCATACAGTGCCGCCAACACCAGGAACGCCAGCAGGACGCAGAGCGGGAACACCAGCAAAGCGGTGTCGCCGGACAAAATCTGCTGGTAGGTCAGGTCGGTCCACTCGTAGGTCATGCCGTTGGGCAATTCTTCCTTGAGCAGTTTCTCGATGGCTTTCTGGGCCTGGCCGGAGCTGAAGCCGGGAGCCGCCGCGCCGTTGATTTCCGCACTGATGAAGCCGTTGTAGTGCATGACCCGATCAGGCCCCGACGTCGGGCTGACCTTGATGAACGTGGCGAGCGGGATCATTTCCCCATGGTCGTTGCGCACCTTCAACTGGCCGATCTGCTCCGGTTCCAGGCGAAATTGCTGGTCAGCCTGGACGTTGACCTGATAGGTGCGGCCGAAACGGTTGAAGTCGTTGGCATACAGCGAGCCCAGGTACACCTGCAACGTGTCGAAGATATCGCTGACGGCGACGCCGTGGGTCTTGGCTTTTTCCCGGTCGATCGCGGCATCGACCTGCGGCACGTTCACCGTGAAGCTGGTGAACAGATTGGCCAGTTCCGGAACGCTACGGCTCTTGGCAATGACGTTCATGGTTTCTTTGTACAGGGCTTCATAGCCCAGGTTGCCGCGGTCCTCGATCTGCAGTTTGAAACCACCGATGGTGCCCAGGCCTTGAACGGGCGGTGGCGGGAACACGGCGATGTAGGCGTCCTGAATGCTGCCGAACTTGGCGTTCAGTGAAGCGGAAATCGCCTTTGCCGACAGACTCGGGTCTTTGCGTTCATCGAAGGGCCGCAAGCCGATGAAGGCGATACCGGCGTTCGGACTGTTGGTGAAACCATTGATCGACAGACCGGGGAACGCCACCGCGCTGTCGAAGCCTGGCTCGTTCATGGCGATGCTGCTCATGCGGCGGATCACCGATTCCGAACGATCAAGGCTGGCGGCGTCCGGCAGTTGCGCGAAGGTCACCAGGTACTTTTTATCCTGGGTCGGCACGAAACCGGTCGGCGTGGTGCTGAAGCCCATGTAGGTCATGGCGATCAGCCCGGCATACACCAGCAAGGCCACGCTGCTGCCACGAATGACCTTGGCGACGGCAACCACATAGCCGTGGCTGGCCTTTTCGAATACGCGGTTGAAGGGTTTGAACAGCCAACCACCGAACAGGCGATCCAGCACTTTGGAGAAGCGGTCTTTCGGCGCACCGTGAGCCTTGAGCAGTACCGCGGCCAATGCCGGCGACAGGGTCAAGGAGTTGAACGCCGAGATCACCGTCGAGATGGCAATGGTCAGGGCGAATTGCTTGTAGAACTGGCCGGTCAAACCAGAGATAAATGCTGCCGGCACGAACACCGCGCACAACACCAACGCCGTGGCGATGATCGGGCCGGTCACCTCGCCCATGGCTTTCTTGGTTGCCTCGATCGGCTCGAGGCCCAACTCGATGTTGCGCTCGACGTTCTCCACCACCACGATTGCATCATCGACCACGATCCCGATCGCCAGCACCAGGCCAAACAGCGACAGGGCATTGAGCGAGAAACCGAACAGGTGCATCACGGCAAAGGTGCCGATCAACGACACCGGTACGGCGACCAGTGGAATGATCGAGGCGCGCCAGGTTTGCAGGAACAGGATCACCACCAGTACCACCAGAATCAGCGCTTCGAACAGCGTGTGAACCACCGCCTCGATCGAACTGCGCACGAAGATGGTCGGGTCGTAGACGATCTCGTAGTCCATGCCCTCCGGGAAGTTCTTCTTCAGCTCGGCCATCTTCGCCCGCACCTGATCGGAAACGTCGATCGCATTGGAACCCGGGCGCTGGAAGATCGGCATCGCCACCGCTTCCTGGTTATTGAGCAAGGCGCGCAGGGCATACTGGTTGGAACCGAGTTCAATCCGCGCAATGTCCTTGAGGCGAGTGATTTCGCCGTCCGGACCACTGCGGACAATCACGTTCTCGAACTCCTCCTCGGTGACCAGCCGCCCCTGGGAGTTGATCGACATCTGGAAGCTGGTGGCGTTGGGCGCAGGCGGTGCGCCCAGTTGACCGGCAGCGACCTGACGGTTCTGTTCACGGACCGCGTTGACCACGTCGGTCGCGGTCAGGTTGCGTGAAGCGGTCTTGTTCGGATCGAGCCAGATACGCAGCGAGTAGTCGCCGATACCGAACATCTTCACGTCACCGATACCGTTCAGGCGCGACAACTCATCCTTGACGTTGAGGATCGCGTAGTTGGACAGGTACAGCATGTCGTAGCGCTTGTCCGGCGAGGTCAGGTGCACCACCATCGTCAGCTCGGGCGACGCCTTGTCCACGGTGATACCGATACGCGTCACTTCTTCGGGAAGTTTTGGCTCGGTGCGCGTGACGCGGTTCTGTACCTGCACCTGGGCGTTGTCCAGGTCAGTGCCGAGGGCGAAGGTCACCGTGAGGGTGAGCCGGCCATCGGCGGTGGACTGCGAATACATGTACAGCATGTTCTCGACGCCGGTGATGGCTTGCTCGAGTGGCGCGGCCACGGTTTCGCCAATCACCTTGGGGTTGGCACCCGGGTAGTTGGCGTGGATGACGACGGTCGGTGGTACCACCTCGGGGTATTCACTGATCGGCAACTGGAACAGCGCGATGGCGCCGGCGATCAGGATCAGCAGCGACAACACCGCGGCGAAGATCGGCCGCGTGATAAAGAACCGGGAGAACTTCATGGCTGTGTTCCTTTATCCGCGAGGCGAAACGGCAGCATCCGTTTTCACCAGCGCCGGTGACGGAGCGGCGGGCTGATTACCCGCCTCGATGGCCTGGCGTTGACGGGCCAGGGTGGCGACGGTTTGCGCATCGGCCATCGGCGCGTCCTGCGGCGCGACCACCGCGCCGGGACGAACCCGCTGCAGGCCGTTGATGACGATGCGGTCTTCTTTCTGCAAACCGCTGCGCACGATGCGCAAGCCTTCGAGCTTCGGCCCCAGGTCGACGCTGCGGTACACGGCCTTGTTGTCCTGGTCGATCACCAGCACGAACCTCTTGCCCAGGTCGGTGCCCACCGCCTCGTCCTTGATCAGCAGGCCGGCGTAGGCTGCACTGCCCACCAGTTTCAATCGGGCATACAAGCCCGGGGTGTATTGACCGTCGGCGTTGTCGAACACCGCGCGGCCACGGATGGTGCCGGTCTTGGGATTGACCTGGTTGTCGACAAAGTTCATCTGCCCCAGGTGGCTATTGCCCTCCTCGTTCGACAAGCCCATGTACACCGGCGTGGATTGACTGCGCTGGCCTTGACGGGAGAGCTGACCGTACTTGAGGAACAGGCGTTCGTCGGCATCGAAATAGGCGTAGACCTTGTCGGTGGAGACCACGCTGGTCAGCGCCGAGGTGTCGGCGGTGACGATATTGCCGGCGGTGATTTCGGCACGGCTGACCCGGCCGCTGATCGGCGCGGTGACGCGGGTGAAGCTCAGGTTCAGGCGTGCCAGATCGAGTTGCGCCTGCACGGCATCGACGGCGGCGCGGGCTTCCTGGGCGGTGGTGGTGCGCGTGTCGGCCAGTTCTGCAGAAATCGCATTGCTGCTCAGCAGACGCTGGCCGCGTTGCGCTTCATTGCCAGTTCGAACCAGCGTGGCGCGAGCTTGTTGCAACTGCGCTTCGAGGCGATGCACTTCGTGTTCGAACGGCCGTGGATCGATCTGGAACAGCAAATCCCCTTTCTTCACCGACTCGCCATCCGTGAAGGCGACACGATCGATCTGCCCCGAGACCCGCGGGCGAACCACGACGGTTTCCGGCGCTTCCAGACGGGCGGTGACTTCATCCCATTCGGTGATGGGTTGCTCGAGCACTTTGGCAACCGTGACAGGCGGCGCACCAGGAGCCTTGGCGGCATCGGGTGCGTGACCGCAGGCCGTGATGGTCGCCAACGCCAATGCAGCAAGGGGATAACGCAAAGGTTTGAGTGACTGTTCCATGGGTAGCGTCCGCCTGACGGTTTAGGGGTTGGAGAATTCTCGGCCGCACAGGGGGCAGCGACGAATTGAACGGAGTGAACTTGGTTATCATCAATAATGATGACCATCATGTATAAGCACAAAAAAAATGAATACTCAGATCAAGCCTATGAATTAACCGGTTTTTTACTGCAAGCCGTCAGACTGACGACCGAGCAAATGGAGTCCAGTGCGGGCCCAAGCGTTTGCGCCACCTGCAAGGCTCGGGTGGTCGGTTCCATTTTGTGGCCAATGCGTTTAAACAGAGGGTCGTTGAACAGCGTACGCAATCGACTCAATGCGCCGCTGACCGCCGGCTGGCCCAAGGCAAGCCTTTCTGCAGCCCGAGTGACATTGCGCTCCTGAATTAGCGCCTCGAAAATCACCAGCAAATTGAGGTCGATATTGCGCAGATCATTACGTTTCATGGGTCGGCACCCTGGGAGGTATTTTGACTTGAGCCACGGTCTCGTGGCCTGCAAAACCATTGCCGCGAATTTATATTATGATCATCATAATTACCAGCCCCTCAGCAAAAATTTGCCAGGGCGCTCATCGGATCACAGGGCCCACTCATGAAAGTGACGAAAGACCAGGCAGCAGCCAACAAGGAAGCGATCCTCGGCGCGGCCTCGAAGATGTACCGGGAAAAAGGCATCGACGGCATCGGTATCGGCGAACTTTCCCGCTCGGTGGGCCTGACCCATGGCGGCTTTTACGGACAGTTCCCCGGCGGCAAGGAGCAGTTGGCGTCAGAGGCGGTCAGCCGCACGTTCGAAACCAACATCGAAGACTGGCGAGCGGCTAAATCCATCCCCGAACTGCTCAAGGGTTACTTGACCCAAAGCCACCTGAGCAACTGGACCGAAGGCTGTCCGATTCCCGCCCTGGGCGCCGATGTCGCGCGTAATGGCGGTGCTGTCAGCCACTCGTTCACCCAAGGCGTGCAGACGCTGATCGAAACGCTGCTGCCATTGGTCGACGGCGAAACCGATGATGAAAAGCACCAGGAAGCCTTGCGCATCCTGTCATCGATCACCGGGGCCATACTGATCGCCAGAGCCCTGGACAACCCTCGATTGTCGGAGCAGTTCCTGCAATCGGTGATCGCTGCCTGGTCTGTCAGCGCCGAAAAAACAGTAGAAGGGCTTGCCGCGACCTGATCCATACAAGTCGCGGCAAGTTCAGGCTTTTTGATCACGCCAGATCGAAGCGATCCAGGTTCATCATCTTGAAGGGTAACCCTGAAGGCCGCGCAGGCTGCGGTTTGCAGCCCCTCAAAAACCCCTCTTTGGGGTTTGTCTGGCTAAGTTTGGCTATGCAATGACAGCTTTATGTCAGCGTGACACTTCTCTCTGCGGCGTCCTGCCGAACGAACACGATCCGGCATCCAATAGCGGTGAGCTGTGAGCTGTGAGCCCGACCAAAATACTCACCATCGAGTCGCAAGCTCATGGAGTGTGGTGCCACCGAAAGGAGCAGCGCCAACGTCTAACGGGTATACTCGCTGCTTCCAATTAACTTTGCGCCTCACCATTCGTGCAAGAACAAAACACATAGAGGGAAGAACAAGGATGACATCACTTAAACCTGCTGAGCCCATCAGCGATGATAGAGGGGAGCACGTCACAAGCAAATTCGACACCATCTCCAATACAAAATCAAAACACCTGACCAACTTGATTGCCTATGTCGCACTGCTGGCAATTTGCATAGTTATATTTGAACCGTTGATAAGCACGCTATCAGCAAATGCATTTGACTACGTTACTCACTTGAGGTGGGCAAGCGAAATGGAAGAAGGCCAAAAGCTGATACTTCCACACCCGCTGTATCACCTACTGTCAATTCTCACAAAGAAAATATTTCTTATTACCTATGCGCAGTCGTCAACTATCGTAATAGTGTTGTCGATATTTTTTCTTTCAGTCTTAAACTATAAAATACTGGCAGAGAGCGTGCATGCAGTAATCGCCATACTGTTCTCAGTCTGCCTCCTTCTTGTTACTCCACTGCAACTATTCTTCCCTATCGACCAACACCTCTATTTCGGCTACATCGGAATCAGCATTTACCACAGCCCTACCATGCTGCTTCTAAAGCCCCTCTCCCTCCTTGCTTTCTGCTACGCGCTCAAATCCGCAAACAGCACATCGAACAACAACTTATCCAGTGGCATCGCACTTGCTCTATCTTTGTTTTTCTGCGGAATTTCAAAACCGAATTTCTTGATTATTGTGCTGCCTGCATTTGTGCTATTTCTCTTGGTTACCCACAGACTGAAGCCAGTACTGACGAACAAATACATATACCTCTCATTTTTTCTTCCGATCTTCACAGTGCTTGGCCTGCAATTTTTCCAAACATTTTTCTTCCAGGACCTTTCACAAGCTACCGGCAGCACGGAAAGCCACATCGTGGTTTTGCCTTTTGAGACAATGGCTCATTACTCAAACTTTCTGCTTCAGAAATTAATTTTATCGATAGCGTTCCCACTGCTGGTTTTTCTGTGCTACCCAAGAAGCTTCATACAAGACAAAGCTTTAATTTTTTCTTCCTGCTGCCTTTTCATGGGCTTGGTTCTTACGTACTTCTTTGCAGAAAGCGGATCCAGAATGTACGACGGGAATTTCTGGTGGAGCGGGCAAATGGGGCTTTACCTGGTATTCCTGTTTTCTGTCGCCTTCTTGTTTAAAAACACAAAAGCCCTTACCAAGAAGAAAGTGGATAAAGCAAAGTACTCTCTTTGCCTGGCACTATTTGTTTTGCACGCCGCATTCGGGGTGTTTTTTTACCGGCAGGAGCTTCTTTTTAATGCGAAATTTTGGTAAAAACCCGTCGAGACCACAATTAAATAAGACATAAAACACCATGACATCAAAAGCGGCTGGGCCACATATTTCAGTCATCGTTCCGGTTTACAAAGCCGAGAACTCACTTGACGAACTTTACTCACGATTAAGAAAGTCCCTTGAAGAGATTACAATCGATTTTGAGATTTTGTTGGTAGAAGACTGCGGAGGCGATCGCTCATGGCAAATAATAGAGCGCCTCGCCGAAGCTGACCCGCGAGTTCGTGGCATTCAGCTAAGTCGAAACTTCGGCCAGCACTATGGAATTACCGCCGGCCTGGACGCTTGCCGAGGGCAATGGGCTGTCGTAATGGATTGCGACCTTCAGGACCGTCCTGAAGAAATTCCACGCCTCTATGCCAAAGCCCAGGAAGGCTACGACATTGTTCTAGCCTTGCGAGGAAAACGAAGCGATCCCCCGCTCAAGCGAGCAACCTCCTGGCTGTTCTATAAGACGTTCAGCTACCTGGCAGACTTTGAATATAATGGCGACAGCGGCAACTTCCGCATCATTTCCCGAAAGGTTGTGGATAACGTCTGTCAAATGCGAGAGCAGCTCCGCTTTTTTGGCGCACTGGTTCACTGGACAGGCTTTGCCAGTACAGGAATTGAGATCGAGCATGCGGAACGCCTGGATGGGAAAAGCACTTATACATTTTCAAAGCTTTGGAATTTGGCTATGGAAACAATAATTGCATACTCAGACAAGCCACTTCGACTTGCGGTGAAGCTTGGGTTCACCATGGCGCTACTGTCATTCATTTACGGAGCCTACCTCATATTTACCACCCTGCTCCATGGCGCGGTAGTGCAAGGCTGGACCAGCCTCATGGTCTCGACATTCTTCATTGGCGGCATTGTGATATCCATACAAGGTATCGTTGGAATATATGTCGGAAAGACATTTGACCAAACCAAGAGGCGCCCCTTGTATATCATAGGGAAAAAAACATACGAATCGCGTGGGGAAATATCAGACATTACTGCACGCCGCTCACACTCAGCGTCGATTATCGAAGAAGACAGAGGGTAATAGACTGAATGAGCTTTTTCACCACTCCCGCTTTTGGTCAATTAATACGCTACGGCATCGTTGGCCTGGTTAACAACTCTTTGCTTTACCTCGGGTATCTGTTGATTGTGTATTCCGGGAGCGGTGAAAAACTGTCGATGACACTGATGTATCTAACAGGCGTCGCCATTGGCTATATCGCCAACTACAAGTGGACATTTTCTCAGAGAAAAAATCGAGGAGCATTAATCCGTTATGTGCAGATGCATATAACCGGATACTTGATCAATTTTATGCTCCTGTACATCCTTGTCGACACTCTGCATTACCCCCATCAGATCATTCAAATTCTTGCGATAATAGCGGTTGCATTTTTTGGATTCTTCACATGTAAGTACTTCGTTTTTCGCGAAAGCTCGACATGAAAACAAGGAGTATCAATCATCAAAACAAAACACGAGCTACCGAATAGCCAAGTCACACTGAATCAGGTCGCGATCTATTTGGCATTGCTATTGATCATAATCCTGACTGCTGTCAGGGGTTAGGTGGCAGCGACCCTATCAGAGCCGCCACACCTATGCCTCCATGATGCTATCCGTTGGCGAGAATCCAATGCAGGTAGCCAAGCAGCTCGGCCACAAAGACTGGACCATGATCGCCAAGGTTCATGGTCGCTGGATGCCCTCCGCTGATGCAGGAGCCGGAGGGCGAACCGAGGCACTTTTTGCCGGTCGTGCCAACGTCATGACAACATCTCCTCTAGACAGTGCCGTTTAAGTCGAAGCGATCCAGGTTCATCACTTTGGTCCACACAGCGACGAAGTCCTTGACGAACTTCTGCTGCGCATCGGCGCAGGCATAGAATTCGGCCAAAGCGCGCAACTGCGCATTGGAACCGAAGACCAGATCGACTCGAGTGCCCGTCCACTTCAGCGCGCCGGTCTTGCGATCGCGCCCTTCATACTCTTGCTGGGCATCCGATACCGGCTTCCACTCCACGCCCATATCCAGCAGGTTGGTGAAGAAGTCGTTGGTCAAGGCCTCCGGACGCGTGGTGAACACTCCGTGTCTGCTCTGGTCGACATTGGTGTTCAACACCCGCAAGCCGCCCAGCAACACCGTCATTTCCGGCGCGCTGAGCGTCAGCAGTTGCGCCTTGTCGATCAGCAGTTTTTCGGCCGGTACACGGTACTGTTGCTTCAGGTAATTACGGAAGCCGTCGGCAATCGGTTCAAGGTATCCGAAGGATTCGACATCGGTCTGTTCCTGGCTGGCGTCCATGCGCCCCGGCGTGAAAGGTACCGTCACGCTGTGGCCGGCATTTTTCGCAGCCTGTTCCACGCCCACGCCACCGGCGAGCACGATCAGGTCGGCCAGGGAGATTTTCTTGCCGCCACTGTTGAACTCCTTCTGAATGCTTTCGAGTTTTGCCAGCACCCTGGCCAGTTGTTCTGGCTGGTTGGCCTGCCAGGACTTCTGCGGCTCCAGACGCAAACGCCCACCGTTGGCACCACCGCGTTTATCGGAGCCACGGAAAGTCGACGCTGCCGCCCAGGCTGTAGATACCAGCTGCGAGACTGACAGCCCCGAGGCGGCAATTTTGCCCTTGAGCGCGGCCACATCGCTGTCATTGACCAGCGGATGATCGACGGCAGGGATCGGGTCTTGCCACAGCAGCTCTTCGTTCGGCATTTCCGGTCCGAGGTAGCGTGAAAGCGGCCCCATGTCACGGTGAATCAGCTTGTACCAGGCACGGGCGAAGGCGTCGGCCAACTGGTCTGGATTGGCCAGGAAGCGCCGCGAAATCGGCTCATAGATCGGGTCGAAACGTAGCGACAGGTCCGTGGTCAGCATGGTCGGATCACGCCGTTTTGAGGGATCATGGGCATCCGGAATGGTGCCGGCGCCAGCGCCGTTTTTCGGCTTCCACTGGTTCGCCCCCGCCGGGCTCTTGGTCAGTTCCCATTCGTAACCGAACAGGTTCTCCAGGTAGTTGTTGCTCCACCGGGTTGGCGTGGTCGTCCAGGTCACTTCCAGGCCGCTGGAGATGGTGTCGCCACCTTTACCGGTACCGAACGTGCTCTTCCAGCCCAAGCCCTGCAGCTCGAGGCCGGCGGCTTCGGGCTCAGGTCCGACATGGTCGACGGGACCTGCACCGTGGGTTTTGCCGAAGGCGTGACCGCCCGCGATCAGCGCGACGGTTTCCTCGTCGTTCATGGCCATGCGCGCAAAGGTTTCACGGATGTCCGTCCCGGCGGCGACCGGATCAGAGTTGCCTTCAGGGCCTTCGGGGTTTACGTAAATCAGGCCCATCTGCACGGCTGCGAGGGGGGCCTCCAGATTGCGCTCTGCGGGAGCTTGCCCGGCATCTTTGCCATAACGCACGTCGCCACCCAGCCACGTTTTTTCCGAGCCCCAGTAGACATCTTCGTCCGGTTCCCAGACATCCGGGCGGCCAGCGGAAAAACCAAAGGTCTTGAAGCCCATGGACTCCAGTGCAACGTTGCCGGCGAGGACGATCAGGTCGGCCCAGGAGATTTTATTGCCGTACTTTTGCTTGATTGGCCAGAGCAGCCGACGGGCCTTGTCGAGGCTGACGTTGTCCGGCCAGCTGTTGAGCGGTGCAAAGCGCTGCTGGCCGGAGCCGGCACCGCCCCGGCCGTCACCGGTGCGATAGGTGCCTGCGGCGTGCCAGGACATGCGGATAAAGAAAGGCCCATAATGACCGAAGTCCGCCGGCCACCAGTCCTGGGAGTCGGTCATCAGCGCAGTCAGGTCTTTTTTCAACGCCTGGAAGTCCAGGCTCTTGAAGGCTTCGGCGTAGTTGAAGTCGCCCCCCAACGGGTCAGATTTTGGCGAGTGTTGACTCAAGATCTTCAGGTTCAGTTGGTTCGGCCACCAGTCGCGGTTCGTCGTGCCACCGCCAGCAGCGGCGTGATTGAACGGGCATTTCGATTCAGTTGACATGGCATCTCCTCTTTATTTTGTTTTCAGCTAACCATCCTTAAGCGTGGATCCGGATCACCGATTGATGAAATAGCTTTTCGGTATGAGATCCATAGCCTTAAGGCTATGACGGCCCAGTGATCAGTCACTCCAGAACATCCATTAAAGTACCGGTCCGGGAAACTGTCGCTTCATCTTGGTAGATAGCTGATAAACAGTTCAAATCTGCAAGGAAATGCAAGATCATGAACACCTGCCACAATGGATAGGTAGCCTTTGCTGCAAGGACGCGGGCGTTCGTAAGAATTGTTTGCCGCGAGAGGTTTCGCCATGCTCCTCAAAGTCATTGTCATCTGGTCATTGCTGTCGATCATCGTCGCCGCCGTGTTCTGTCGCCTGATGCATAACGCCAAGGTCGCCGACCGGGCGCTCAAGATCGCCCGGCCGGATCATGAGACTCATGAACGAAACGTTGGCAATGCGTCCATGCCCCGGGACAAAAGTGGCAGCGACGATTCGGATTACCACGCGGCCTGAGCCATTCAGGGCGTTCCTGCACTCAAAAAAAAACCGGCTGTTCACAGACTGTGTGAAAACCTGCAATTTGCACGGTGCTCAAAGAAATTGCTCCGTATCGAAAGATACGGAGCAATTTTCTTTATGACTTACATCTAGGGAGATGTCCCGCAGATTGCTATGTTTTCACGCAGCCTGTGTAATTTCCCTGTAGGAAATGGGTTGTTTGTTATTGCGAAAATTCCTATTCGTTCATTTTGGCTATGCCGTTGGATTGCTTTCAGCACGCGTCCCACYGTCTTATTCGTCGTCGCCCAATATTCCCTCTGCTCAGCGCTTCTGCCGAGATGAGAAGGAAAGGCAACTCAAACCGATGACGATAAGGAAGTTGCAAATGAATGCACCTGTGCACCCCTTGTATACCAACGAAGTTTCTCCTGAGTTTCTCTGCAGTCTTGACGCCCCCCATTTCACAGAAGAACGACTTGCGCACTTTTGCGACGAAGCTCTGGCGGTTGTTCGCCAGCAGCAGGCTTACGTAGAAGCTCATCCCACTCGCGCCGTTTATCGATTTGCAACCGAAGGTAGCCAAACCCGCGATGGCGGGGTAGTCCAGCAAGCGACATCGCCGCTGACGTTCACATTGGACAGCGGTCAGAAAGTACGTGCGGCACAGAAAGGCGATTACGTCCTGTACGCCGATGGGCGTACGGCGCAGATCGTCACGGGCGCGGGTCAAGGGAATAGCCATTTAGCGCTGGTCGGCAGCCGTCTCTGCAATGGCGACGAGGTCATCAACACCTTACAAGACGGTTGTTTGTTGGTGGGGCGTGAAGGTGTGCCGATGGCCGAGGGCTTTCTGCCTTCCATCAAGGAGGAAGAACATCAATGAACGAAGGACATTTCATTGGCCTGCATGACAAGACCACCTGTGGCGGCAAGGTCCTGGATGGTGACACCCGGATTATGATGTACGGCATTGCCCATGCCCGCGAAGGTGATCGAGTCACCTGTGGCAAGGACGGCAAGACTTACAAAATTGTCGGTGGCATTTCGCACATGATCAGTCATGGCAAAGCCATGGCGGGCACGCTGGACAGCCACAGCGATTGCCCCTGCAAGGCCCGACTGATCCCCTCGGTGGTCACGGCGACCTATCGCAACGCTAACTCCGCACCGCGAACGGACAGGAGCGTTGTGCAACCCGTTTCCAGTGCGGCAACCAGTCAACCGGCCACGCCACGTCAGCCTGGTTTCGCCCCTTCGTACCCACCGGCGCCTGTCATATTCGCCCGCGTAGACCCTCAAGAACCGGGCTTCTATGTGGTGCCCAAAAGCATGACCCGCGAAGCCCTGGAGGCGACGCTTTTCCCTACGCCCGACCCGGGCGTGATGCGCAAGTTTCGAGCGCTCAATCCTGAGCAAGGCGATATCAAGGCCGGTTCGCTGATCGTGCTGAGCGATCCGAACAACACCTCCTGCACCTATCAGGAAGCGCAGCTGATGCAGGCCGCGCAGCAGGTCAAATCGGCACTCGATCCCCTGACGCCGGAAGAAGCCGAGTTCATGTTCCGCCACGCGGCTGAAATCGCCAGTTTTACCGGCGAGACTCCGACCTGGCTTGGCGTCAGCGCGGCGATGATGGAAAAACACCTGACCCGACTGCGCGACACCCTGCAAGCGATGGAACGCCTGCATCAGGACAGCTATCGCCAGCACGGCCACCTGCGATCGCCGCAGTTCTTCGCCGAACGCCAACGGCTGCTCGCGCAGCTGGACGCCCACTTGCTGAACTCCACTCGCCTGCGTGGCTACACGACATTGGGTGATCATCCCAAGTTGAAAACGGCGCTCGGTATTTCCAGTCGCAGTCTGGTGCACCACTGGGACAAGGCCGGAGCGCCGGGACAGATTCCGGGTTATGCCACTCATGTGAATGCGGTTAGTCGGGCGGCCAAGTACATGAGTGCAGGGGGGTATATCGGCATTGGCATTGGCGGGGTTTCGTCGTTGCTGGCTGTTCAGGAAGTGTGTGTTGGTGACTCTGGAGCGGCTTGTGAGAAGGTGAAATTTACTGAAGGAGGAAAATTTGTAGGGTCTACCATTGGTGGGATTGCGGGTGGGGCAGGAGCTCCTTTGATTAGTGGCTCTATTTGCCTTGCGCTTGGGGTTACCACGGCAATAGGTGGTGTTATCTGCGTTGGGGCCGTGGTAGGGATTAGCGCGTGGGTGGGGACAGAAGCGGGTGGTATGGGGGGCGAATTCGTAGGTGAGAAAATGTTTGAAGTAAGACAGCCATGACCAGCATCGACACTTGGTCCCCGTGGATTGCAGTTACTGTCGCTGGCGGTCCAATTCTGCTGGCGGCTATGAACATCGCTTACTGCCTGTACCTGAGCCGCCGTCATCTGGATGCCATGATGGAAGCCTTGAAAAACAGTCGCTACATTTTCATTTGGGGGCCAGGATGGCGGGGGCAAGGCTGGTTTGGGGGATTTGTACTGATCACTAAAATTGCCGGGATGGTAGTACGACCGAGGGCGTATATACGTCTCGGTGATGTGAACCCTATCGATATCGAAAACTTCCCGCCCCACCTGAAGCGTCTCCTGATGATTAACGTAGTAATGACGATCATTACCCTAAGTTGGATGGCGATTACCTACGCTCTACTGAAATTCAGATAACTCAACGGACGATTTTCCAAGTTGAAGTAGTCCTCGGCACTTCCAGCCGTAGCCCGGTGCACCGTTGCAACAAGGCGGTTGCATCGGGTTCCTCCGCCATTTGAATTTGACCAATTGTGGTGTCACCTACATAGCAGTCTGGAGGAGTATGGGCCGAAAATGGGACCGATTTATTTGTCATTTTTACGGAGGGAGGAAAATTTGTGTTGTCGACAATCGGTGGTCATAGAGGTGGAGAGTTGGCATATATAGCTAGCGGCCCTGTTTGCTTGGCGCTTGGGGTATCCACAGGGATTGGAGGAGTTATCTGCGTTGCGGCCATAGTAGGGGCTGGTGCATGGGTGGGCTCTGAAGCTGGAGGTGTTGCAGGAGAGTTCCTGGGCGAGAAACTGTATGAGGCCAAGCAACGGTGATCAACGCCTGGAGTCTCTGGGTTGTCATTTTGGTTGTGGGTGGGCCATTCCTGTTGAGTATTGGTACTTTTGCCTACAGCCTTTACTTGATGCGTCATCTGGATTCCATGTTGAAAGCTTTGGAAAATAGTCGACATATTGTTGTTTGGGGAGCGAGTTTGCGACAACAAGGATGGTTTGGGCGACTCATGTTGGTGGCAAAAATCACAGGAATGGTGATATGGCCAGGGCCGGGAATTCGCACTGGTGAAATGGATCCTGACGATGTAAAGAATTTCCCGCCTCACCTCAAACAACTTCTCAAAATCAAGATTTTGATATCGGGAATCATTGTTATCTGGGGGGCAGTTGCATTCGCGCTGGTGAAATTCAAGTAATTATGTGCATCGATTCCAGGTTGAAGACGGCCCTCGGCATTTCCAGTCGAAGCCTGGTGCACCACTGATAAAAGGCTGGTGCACCAGGAAAGATAAGAAGCAGGACTGCGAAATGCAAACGGCACCGGAACAGACCGTGTGAAAACGCGGTCTGCCAAGATCAAAAACAAATGCCCCGACTTGTCGGGGCATTTGTTGGGTTGGCCTTCAGTGGCTTTCACACAGTCTGTTCAGCCGGTTTCTTTATTTCACTCAACAGCACTTCGGTCCGGCTTTACTGCCGTAACGGGCCTCCTGGCGTTCGCGGAAGAACGCCTCGTAGTCCATCACCGGTTTATCCGGGTGCTTGCTCTGCATATGCTCGACGTAGTTGTCGTAGTCGGGCATGCCGACCATCAGGCGCGCGGCCTGACCGAGGTATTTGCCGAGGCGACTCAGGTCATTGAACATGATCAGGCATCCGGCAGCGCGTGGAATGGCGCTTCCTTATCCGTACGCTCCTTGGTGCCCCAGGCGGCAATACCGACCTTGAGCGCGAAGAACAGGATGCTGAACACCACGAACAGGAACAGCGCGGTCAGCGTTGCGTTGGTGTAGGCGTTGAAGATCACGTGCTGCATCTGGGTGATGTCCTTGGCCGGGGCCAGCACCTGACCGTTGGCCAGGGCATCGCTGTACTTCTTCGCCAGGGCGAGGAAGCCGATCGCCGGGTTGGCATCGAACAGCTTGATGAAGCCAGCGGTGGTAGTGCAGATCAGCAACCATACCGCCGGCAGCAAGGTGACCCAGACATAACGCTGGCGCTTCATCTTGATCAGCACCACGGTAGCGAGCATCAGCGCGATACCGGCCAGCATCTGGTTGGAGATGCCGAACAGCGGCCACAAGGTGTTGATGCCGCCCAATGGATCGATCACGCCCTGATACAGCAGATAACCCCACATGGCCACGCAACCGGCGGTGGCAATCAGGTTGGCGGTCCAGGATTCGGTGCGACGCAGGGCTGGCACGAACGAACCGAGCAGGTCCTGGAGCATGAAACGCCCGGCGCGGGTGCCGGCGTCCACGGCAGTGAGGATGAACAGCGCTTCAAACAGGATCGCGAAGTGGTACCAGAACGCCATGGTGTTCTCACCCGGCAGGACGTGGTGCAGGATCTGCGCGATCCCCACCGCCAGGGTCGGCGCACCACCGGCACGGGCCAGAATCGTGGTTTCACCGATGTCGTGGGCCACCGCTTGCAGGGCTTCCGGGGTAATCGCAAAGCCCCAACTGCTGACGGTTTGCGCAACGGCAACCGCATCGGCGCCAACCACGGCCGCCGGGCTGTTCATGGCGAAATACACGCCCGGATCGATGACCGACGCAGCGACCATGGCCATGATCGCCACGAACGATTCCATCAGCATGCCGCCGTAACCGATGTAACGGGCATGCCCCTCACTGGCGAGCAGTTTCGGCGTGGTGCCGGAGGCGATCAGCGCATGGAAACCCGACACCGCGCCACAGGCGATAGTGATGAACAGGAACGGGAACAACCCGCCCTTCCACACTGGGCCGGTGCCGTCGATGAACTGGGTCAGGGCCGGCATTTTCAGCTCGGGCATGGTCACCAGGATGCCGATGGCCAGGGCGACGATGGTGCCGATTTTCAGGAAGGTCGACAGGTAGTCACGGGGTGCCAGAATCAGCCACACCGGCAACACCGCCGCGACAAAACCGTAGCCGATCAGCATCCAGGTGATCTGCAGACCGGTAAAGGTAAAGGCCTTGGCCCACACCGGATCCGCGGCAATCTGCCCGCCGAGCCAGATCGAGCCGAGCAGCAACAGCACGCCGATCACCGAGATCTCACCGATGCGACCCGGGCGGATGTAGCGCATGTAGATGCCCATGAACATCGCGATCGGGATGGTCGCCATCACCGTGAAAATACCCCACGGGCTCTCGGCCAGGGCTTTCACCACGATCAGCGCCAGCACCGCGAGGATGATGATCATGATCAGGAAGCAGCCGAACAGCGCGATGGTGCCGGGGATGCGGCCCATTTCCTCGCGAACCATGTCGCCCAGGGAGCGGCCATTGCGGCGGGTGGACATGAACAGGACCATGAAGTCCTGCACGGCACCAGCCAGCACCACGCCGGCGATCAGCCACAGCGTGCCGGGCAGGTAGCCCATTTGCGCCGCCAGTACCGGGCCGACCAGCGGACCTGCACCGGCAATGGCCGCGAAGTGGTGACCGAAAAGTACGTGTTTGTTGGTCGGCACGTAGTCCAGACCATCGTTATTGAGCACAGCCGGAGTGGCCCGATTGGGATCGAGCTGCATCACTTTATTGGCGATGAACAGGCTGTAGTAGCGGTAGGCAACAAGGTAGATGGCGACGGCTGCGACTACGATCCACAGGGCGTTGATCGCTTCGCCGCGGCGCAGGGCCACGACACTCAGCGCAATCGCTCCCAGGACAGCCACGGCAAACCAGGCGAGGTGTTTAGCCAGACGGGGCATAGCGTGTCTCCTGCCGACAGCCGGTGACTGCGGCGGTAATTTTTATAATTGTGTCCGCGGTGCGGAGCTGGCCCAATATCTGCGCATGCCGTCCACAAATAAATCCGCGTTACTACGTACGTAAGGTCTACGTAGTTCTACGTAGAACACGCCGATCCCCTGTGGGAGCGAGGGTGTACACAGACTTCACATCCGACACATATCAACTGTGGGAGCGAGCTTGCYCGCGATAGCGGACTGTCTGTCACATCACTCCTGAATGTGCCGCCCTCATCGCGAGCAAGCTCGCTCCCACAGGTTCTGCATTTCAATTGAATGGTGTCCCGGCCGTCAGTCATTCCGTCCAGCAACGCTACAGGCCCAGGGTATCTTTGGCATATGATCCCGAGCCTTCGCGCGGGCAGGAGTCAACATGCAGCTCAAACACAAGATCGTCGCCCTCGGGATTCTGCCGCTGGTGCTGGCCATTGCCGTCATCTGTGCGCTGGTGATTTCCCTCAACCGCCAACTGGGCGATCAACAGGCGCAACTGATCGAAGACAGCATTCTGGCGAGCAAGCGCGCGGAGCTGAAAAACTACGTGGAAATGGCGAAAAGCCTGATCGAGCCGCTGTACGACGACGGCCACGGCGATGCCCATGCCCAGCAACAAGTGCTGGAAGAACTGCGCAAGCTCAGCTTCGGCATCAACGGCTACTTCTTCGTCTACGACCACGAAGGCCGCAGCCTGATGCATGCGCGCCAGTCGGAACTGGTGGGCCAATACCTGTGGGACATGAAAGATCCCCACGGCCTGCCGGTGATCCAGGCGCTGCTCAAAAGCGCACAATCGGGCGAAGGTTTTCAACGCTACGCCTGGAACAAACCCTCCTCCGGCCAGGTGACCGACAAGCTCGCCTACGTGGTGATGCTCGATCGCTGGGGCTGGATGCTCGGCACCGGCATCTACCTCGAAGACGTCGAGCGCGCCACCCAGCAAGCCCGTGCCGAAGTGGCCATGGGCATCCGCAAGACCATGATGGCGATTGCCGTGGTCGCCCTGGTCGCGGTGCTGTTCGTGTTCGCCACCGGCATGACCCTCAACGTCAGCGAACACCGGCTGGCGGACAAGAAACTGCAGCGCCTGACCCAGCGCATTGTCAGCCTGCAGGAGGAAGAACGATCCCGGGTGTCCCGTGAACTGCACGACGGCATCAGCCAGGTGCTGGTTTCGATCAAGTTTCAGTTCGAACTGGCCAGCCATCTGCTGGAACGCGGACAGGCCAACGACAAGGGCTTGAACACGTTAAAAGAAGCCACCGAGCGCCTGGGCGATGCCATCGGTGAAGTCCGCAGTCTCTCCCATGACCTGCGCTCATCCTTGCTCGACACCCTCGGCCTGCCGGCGGCCATCGGCCAATTGGCCGCCGAATTCGAGCAGCGCAGCGGGCTGAGCGTGACCTATGACGAAAATGAATTCGACTGCCAACTGGTCGACGGCGCGGCTGTTGCACTGTTCCGCATCGTCCAGGAAGGACTGACCAATATTGAACGCCACGCCCAGGCGAAGAGCGTGTCCATTACCCTGCGCGGCTGCGAACAATCGGTGCGGCTGACCGTGGTCGATGACGGCATCGGTTTCAACGTCGCCCAGGTCGAACGTCGTCAGGCCGGCATTGGTTTGCGTAACATCCGCGAACGCGTCGAACATTTTGGCGGACGCTTCGATTTGATCTCGATGCCGGGCAGAAGCGAGCTGGACGTGCTGCTGCCGATGAAACCTGGCGCAAAGCGCTGACCCGGCCCCAAAAACTACAAGAGTGAACAGCTGCGATGAACCTGCCCTCCCCGATCCGCGTCGCCCTGGTCGACGATCACTCCCTGGTCCGCGACGGCATCAAGGCGCTGCTGGCCGTGATGTCGCCCCTGGAAATGGTCGGCGAAGCGGAAAACGGCGCCGAAGCCATCGAGATGGTCGGACGTTGCCAGCCGGACCTGCTGCTGGTCGACATCAGCCTGCCGGACATGAACGGCCTGGAACTGACCCGCGTGCTACGCAGCCAATACCCGTCGCTCAAGGTGCTGGTGCTGAGCATGTACGACAATTACGAGTACGTCAGTGAATCGGTGCGCTCCGGCGCCAGCGGCTACGTGCTGAAAAACGCCCCGTCACGGGAAATCATCGCCGCCATCGAAGCCATCAGCAGCGGCGGAACCTTCTACAGCGCCGAAATCGCCCAGCGGCTGATCGCCGACAGGAACACCGACAACGAACTGACCCCGAGGGAAAGCCAGGTGCTGTCGAAGATGGCGCAAGGGTTGAACAACAAGGAAATGGCCCGGGAACTGGACATCAGCGTGCGCACGGTGGAGACACACCGCTTGAGCATTCGGCGCAAGCTCAACATCGACAAGCCGGCGGCGCTGGTCAAATACGCCATAGATCATGGGCTTATTTCTCGCTAACACCCCACCCTCCCACAGGGATCTGCGATCCATTGACTGCGTCGATAGTCACCATTGATTCAATGAAGTTCTCTTAAAAAATCCACGGCGTAACATCTGCTCCGTACCCACCCATAACAACCCGGAGCACACCATCATGAAACGCCAAACCTTCCTCAGCATCGCTTTCTCGGTTTTTGCAGTGAACGCTTTTGCCGCTACTTCTGCTCAGCCAGTTGTCGCCGAAGGCGGTTCGGATCGTCTGATTGAAAGCCGTGTGGCCGAGGGTGGCTCCGATCGTCTGATCGAGAATCGTGTAGCGGCTGATGGTTCTGATCACCTGAATGGCAATCGCGTTGCTGCTGACGGCTCCGATCACCTGAATGACAACCGTGTTGCTGCTGACGGCTCCGATCATCTGAATGGCAACCGTGTTGCCGAAGGTGGTTCCGACCGCCTGATCGAAAGCCGCAACGCCTGAATGCATGGCGGTACCGCAAGACTCGACGAAAGACCCGGCCTGAACAGCCGGGTTTTTTTTTGTGTTTTTTTTGAGCGGCCCGTACGACGCATTTCCCCCGCCCTGCCGCCTTTTCATCGCCATCCGACCAGAAACTCATTTCAGGGTCTTGTGCTTCCTATATTATGGTATACCATCAGACGCACAGACACCCAAACCTCTACGGAGCAGCTCATGAGTTTCGAAATCCGCAAGATCGTCAGCTATGTCGAAGAAACCTTTATCGAAGGCGGCAAAGCCACCGATAAGCCCGTGACCATGGTCGGTCTGGCCGTGGTGATGAAGAACCCCTGGCTGGGCAACGGTTTCGTCGAAGACCTCAAACCACAGATCCGCGCCAATTGCTCCGACCTCGGCGCACTGATGGTCGAGCGCCTGGTGGGCATCATCGGCGGTGCCGAGAAAATCGAGGCTTACGGCAAGGCTGCCGTGGTCGGTGCCGATGGCGAAATCGAGCACGCTTCGGCGGTGATCCACACCTTGCGCTTCGGCAACCATTACCGCGAAGCGGTCAAGGCCAAGAGCTACCTGAGCTTCACCAACAAGCGCGGCGGCCCGGGCACCTCGATTCAGATCCCGATGATGCACAAGGACGACGAAGGCCTGCGTTCGCACTACATCACTCTGGAAATGCAGATCGAAGACGCACCGCGTGCCGACGAAATCGTCGTGGTCCTGGGTTGCGCCGACGGCGGCCGCCTGCACCCGCGCATCGGCAACCGTTACATCGACCTGGAAGAACTGGCCGCCGAAAAAGCCCAGTAACCGGCCAGCAGAACGACAACAAGAAGGCATTGCAGGAGCGCTCCATGATTCGGCTCACCGCTGAACTCACCCCGGCTGGCACCAGTTACCTGGCGACCGGCCAAGGCCAGCCCGTGGTCTTGATCCACGGCGTGGGCCTGAACAAAGAAATGTGGGGTGGCCAGATCGTTGGCCTGGCCACGCAGTATCGCGTCATCGCCTACGACATGCTCGGCCATGGCGCCAGCCCGCGCCCGGAAAGCGGCACGCCGCTGCTCGGCTATGCCGACCAGTTGCTGGAGCTGCTCGACCACCTGCAATTGCCCAAGGCAACGGTGATCGGTTTTTCCATGGGCGGGCTGGTGGCGCGGGCGTTTGCCCTGCACTACCCGCAACGCCTGGAAGGCCTGGTGGTGCTCAACAGCGTGTTCAACCGCAGCGCCGAACAGCGCGCCGGGGTCATTGCCCGCACCAGCCAGGCTGCCGAACACGGACCGGACGCCAATGCCGAAGCGGCGCTGTCGCGCTGGTTCAGCCGTGAATACCAGGCGGCCAACCCGGCGCAGATCGCGGCGATTCGCCAGACCCTGGCCGGCAATGACCCCCAGGGTTACCTGACCACTTATGAGCTGTTCGCCACTCAGGACATGTACCGCGCCGACGACCTGGCCAGCATCCAGGTGCCGACGCTGATCGCCACCGGCGAACTGGACCCGGGCTCGACCCCGGAAATGGCCCGGCAACTGGCCGAACGCATTCCCGGCGCGACCGTTGCCGTCCTCGCCGAGCAACGGCATATGATGCCCGTAGAATCGCCGCGCCTGGTCAACCAGCTGTTGCTGGAGTTTCTGCAGGCCGCGCACTCCAAACAAAACCAGATCAAGGGGATCGTTGCATGACACTCGCACGCTTCCAGATGTGCATCGGCGGTGAATGGGTCGATGCCCTGTCCGGCAAGACCTTCGAAAGCCTCAACCCGGCGCTGGCCGAACCCTGGGCCGAACTGCCCGATGCCGACGAAGCCGACGTCGAGCGCGCCGTGCAGGCAGCGCAATCGGCTTTCGACAGCCCGGCCTGGCGCGGTTTGACCGCCACCGCTCGCGGTAAATTGCTGCGGCGCCTGGGCGACCTGATCGCCGAAAACAAAGAACAACTGGCGCAGCTGGAAAGCCGCGACAACGGCAAGCTGATCCGCGAAACCCGTGGCCAGGTCGGCTATCTGCCGGAGTTCTTCCACTACACCGCAGGCCTGGCGGACAAGCTCGAAGGCGGCACCCTGCCGCTGGACAAGCCGGACCTGTTTGCCTACACCGTGCACGAAGCCATGGGCGTGGTCGCCGCGATCATTCCGTGGAACAGCCCGCTGTACCTGACCGCGATCAAACTCGCCCCGGCCCTCGCCGCGGGCAACACCATCGTGATCAAGCCGTCGGAACACGCTTCGGCAACGATTCTTGAACTGGCGCGCCTGGCCCTGGAAGCCGGGATTCCGCCGGGGGTGGTCAACGTTGTCACCGGATATGGCCCGAGCACCGGCGCCGCCCTCACCCGCCATCCGCTGATCCGCAAGATCGCCTTCACCGGCGGCGCGGCCACGGCGCGGCATGTGGTGCGCAGCAGCGCGGAGAACTTCGCCAAGCTGTCGCTGGAACTGGGAGGCAAATCGCCGAACATCATCTTCGCCGACGCCGACCTCGACAGCGCGATCAACGGCGCCATCGCCGGGATCTACGCCGCCTCCGGGCAGAGCTGCGTCTCCGGTTCGCGCCTGCTGGTGCAGGACGAGATCTACGACGAATTCGTCGGCCGTCTGGTGGAACGCGCCCGGCGCATCCGCATTGGCAACCCCCAGGACGACAGCAGCGAAATGGGCCCGATGGCCACCGCCCAACAACTGGCCGTGGTCGAAGGCCTGGTGGCCGACGCCATTGCCGAAGGTGCGCGCCTGCGCCTGGGCGGCAAGCGTCCGGAGAATCTGGGCGACGGCTGGTTCTACGAACCGACGCTGTTCGAATGCGACCGCAACTCGATGAAGATCATGCAGGAAGAAGTCTTTGGTCCGGTGGCTTCGGTCATCCGTTTCAAGGACGAAGCCGAAGCCCTGGCGATTGCCAACGACTCGCAGTTCGGCCTCGCCGCCGGCATCTGGACCCGTGACCTGGGTCGTGCCCATCGACTGGCCCGGGACGTGCATTCGGGGATCATCTGGGTCAACACCTATCGCGCGGTCTCGGCCATGGCGCCGATCGGCGGCTTCAAGAACAGCGGCTATGGACGCGAAAGCGGCATCGATTCGGTGCTGGCCTACACCGAGCTGAAAACGGTGTGGATCAACCTGTCCCAGGCACCGATGCCTGATCCCTTCGTGATGCGCTAGGAGTCCTGGAAAATGATCGAACCCGGCATTTACAAAGACGTGATGAGCTCGTTCCCGTCCGGGGTCACGGTGGTCACCACCCTGGACCCGGCCGGCGGCATCGTCGGCATCACCGCCAGCGCCTTCAGTGCGCTGTCGATCGACCCGGCACTGGTGCTGTTCTGCCCCAACTACGGCTCCGACACCTACCCGGTGCTGCGCGACAGCAAGCAGTTCGCGATTCATCTGCTGTCCGCCGACCAGACCGCCGAAGCCTATGCCTTCGCCGGTAAAGGCAAGGACAAGGCCAAAGGCATCGAGTGGCACTTGAGCGAACTGGGCAATCCGATCCTCGCCAAGGCGACGGCGATCATCGAGTGCGAACTGTGGCGCGAATACGACGGCGGCGATCACGCGATCATCGTCGGCGCGGTGAAGAACCTGATCCTGCCCGCGCAACCGGTGACGCCGATGATCTACCACAAAGGCAAGCTGGGGCCRCTGCCCACCCTGGCCTGACGGATCTACACAATCCCCTGTGGGAGCGAGCTTGCTCGCGATGACGGTGTATCAGTCGACATAGATGTTGAATGTCAGTCCGCTATCGCGAGCAAGCTCGCTCCCACAGGGTCCATCACTTTTCTCAGGAGCCGGCATGAGCCCAGCAGCTTCGTTACTGTTCCGTCAGCAGGCCTACATCGATGGCCAGTGGCTGGACGCGCCGGATGGCGCCTGTCAGGACATCTTCAATCCAGCCACCGGCGAGTTGATCGGCCAGGTGCCGAACCTCGGTACCGAACACGCTCGTCTAGCCATCGATGCCGCCAACAAAGCCTGGCCGGCCTGGCGCGCGCTGACCGCCAAGGAGCGCAGTAACACGCTCAAGCGCTGGCATGCCTTGATGCTGGAAAACGCCGACGCCCTGGCTGAAATCCTCACCCTCGAACAAGGCAAGCCACTGGCTGAAGCCAAGGGCGAAATCCTCTACGCCGCGAGCTTCATCGAGTGGTTCGCCGAAGAGGCCAAGCGCATCTACGGCGACACCATTCCCAGTCACAAGGGTGATGCGCGCATCGTGGTCAGCAAGGAGCCGATTGGCGTGGTCGCGGCCATTACGCCGTGGAACTTCCCGGCGGCGATGATCACGCGCAAGGCCGGCCCGGCACTGGCCGCCGGTTGCCCGTGCATCGTCAAACCGGCCCCGGAAACGCCCTTCTCGGCGCTGGCCATGGCGGCTCTGGCGGAACAGGCCGGCATTCCAGCGGGTATTTTCAATGTGATCACCGGCGACGCCGTGGCCATCGGTGGTGAGCTGACCGGCAGCAGCCTGGTGCGCAAACTGTCGTTCACCGGCTCCACTGCCATCGGCAAATTGCTGATGGCCCAGTGCGCGCCGACGCTGAAAAAAGTCTCGCTGGAACTGGGCGGCAACGCGCCGTTCATTGTCTTCGACGATGCCGACCTGGAGCGTGCCGTTGACGGCGCGTTGATCGCCAAATTCCGCAACGCCGGGCAGACCTGCGTTTGCGTCAACCGTTTCCTGGTGCAGGACGGCATCCACGACGCCTTTGTCGCGCGCCTGGCCGAGCGGGTTTCGCAACTCAAGGTCGGCAGCGGTTTCGAGGATGGCGTCACCCAAGGGCCGCTGATCAATGAGCGTGCCGTGGCCAAGGTCGAAGACCACGTGCAGGACGCGCTGGCCCACGGCGCACAATTGCTGTGCGGCGGCGAACGCCATGCATTGGGCAACGGCTTCTTTCAGCCAACCGTTTTGGCGGGCGTTACCACGCAAATGAAAGTCGCCCAGGAAGAAACTTTCGGTCCACTGGCAGCGGTGTTCCGTTTCGACACCGAGGCCCAGGCCGTCGAGATGGCCAACGACACCGAATTCGGCCTGGCCGCCTACTGCTACACCCGCGACCTGGGCCGCGCCTGGCGCATGAGCGAGGCGCTGGAGTACGGCATGGTCGGGATCAACGAAGGGCTGATTTCCACCGAAGTCGCGCCGTTTGGCGGCATCAAGTCCTCGGGGCTGGGCCGTGAAGGGTCGAAGTACGGCATCGAGGATTACCTGGAACTCAAATACACCTTGATGGGCGGCCTCTGAGCCCACGGGAGCTACGCAAATGAACAACGAAAAATACGAAAAAGGCCTGAAGATCCGCACCCAGGTGCTGGGTGAGGCCTACGTCAATCGCTCCATCGAGAACGCCGACGACTTCACCCGACCGTTGCAGGAAATGGTCACCGAGTATTGTTGGGGTCATGTCTGGGGCCGTGAGGGTTTGTCGCTCAAGGAGCGCAGCATGATCAACCTGGCGATGATCTCGGCCCTCAACCGGCCCCACGAACTCAAACTGCATGTGCGCGGCGCCTTGCGTAACGGCCTGAGTCGTGAGCAAATACGCGAAATATTGCTTCAGGTCGGCATTTATTGCGGTGTCCCCGCTGCCGTAGACAGTTTCCGGCTCGCCCGTGAAGCCTTCGCCGAAGCCGATGCCGAGGCCTCCAGTTAACCCTTGGCTGTTTGATGACAGAGCACATGGATTCCCGTAATCGAAGTGCTCTTTTTGCATGGACAGCCACAATCAGAGCGGACCCCATGAAACGCCTGCCACTCGACGACAGCTTCAAGGTCAATCGCAACCCGGTCACCCTGCGCGAAATCGTGCTGGATAAACTGCGAAGCGCCATCATGAACTTCCAGCTCATGCCGGGAGACCGACTGGTCGAACGCGATCTGTGCGATCGCCTGGGCGTCAGCCGTACTTCCGTGCGCGAAGCCTTGCGTCACCTGGAATCCGAAGGTCTGGTGGAATTCGCCGACGCCAAGGGCCCGCGGGTCGCGATCATTACCCTGGCCGATGCCGTCGACATCTACGAGCTGCGCTGCGTACTCGAAGGGCTGATCGTGCAACTGTTCACCCTGCGCGCGAAGGCCAAGGACATCAAGGCCCTGGAAAAAGCCCTGGAAGAAAACCGCAAGGCGCTCAAAGACGGCGAACTGCAACAGGTCATCGACTCGGTGCAGGGTTTCTACGATGTGCTGCTTGAAGGTTCGGGCAACCATGTCGCGGCCACTCAACTGCGTCAATTGCAGGCACGCATCAGCTACCTGCGCGCGACCTCGGTGTCCCAGGAAAACCGTCGCAGCGCCAGTAACCAGGAAATGGAGCGCATGGTCGAGGCGATCAAGGGCGGTGACCCGCTGGCCGCCCACCAGGCGTGCGTCGACCACGTGCGAGCGGCCGCTGCCGTGGCCCTGGACTACCTCAAGCGCAAACAGGAAGAAACCGGCGCCACGCCGCAGATCACCCTACCCATCGCGCTGAAAGAACCGCGCATAGGTCGCTGAAATGTTCAGCCCGAGCTTTTGCCCCAAGTGCGGCAGCGCAGACCTTAGGTCACAGCTGCCGCCGGGCGATACGCACGAGCGCCTGATGTGTCGCGGCTGCGGCTACATCCATTACGTCAATCCGAAGATCATTGCCGGCTGCATCATCGAGCAGGACGGCAAGTACCTGTTGTGCCAGCGCGCGATTCCACCGCGCCCCGGCAGCTGGACGTTGCCGGCGGGCTTCATGGAAAGTGGCGAGACCACCGAGCAGGCCGCGCTGCGGGAAGTCTGGGAAGAAAGCGGCGTGCGTGCGGAAATCGTCTCGCCCTATTCGATCTTCAGCGTGCCGCAGATCAGCGAGGTGTACATCATCTTCCGCGCCATCGCGCTGGAGATTACCGGGCAGTACGGCCCGGAAACCCTCGACTACCAATTCTTCGCGCCCGAGGACATTCCCTGGGACAGTATTTACTACCCGGCGATTCGGCAGATCCTTGAGCGCTATATCGAAGAGCGTCAGGCTGGGGTGTATGGCATTTACATGGGTAATGACGACAGCGGCAAAATCCATTTCATCCGCTGAAAAATCCCCCACTCCCCTGTAGGAGCGAGCCTGCTCGCGATGGTCGTCAACGATGACGCGTGCTGACTGACCGAACGCGTTGCTCTGACGTTTTTCGCGAGCAGGCTCGCTCCTACAGGGTCAAGCGGTGTTGGTTAGAGCGGCGCCATGCCCTCGACAATAATCACCTCTGCCTTCGCCACACCCTCACGGTGCCCCCTTGCCTCCTGATACAACGCCGAGTGATAGCAAGCCACCGCCTGCTCATAGGAATCAAACTCGATCACCACACTGCGCTGCGGCGTAGACCTACCTTCCATCGCCTCGCTGCGCCCACCCCGCGCCAGAATCCGACCGCCATACAAGGCAAACGCCTGCGGCGCCCGCCGGGTGTATTGGCTGTATTGATCAGGGTCAGTGACATCCACATGAGCAATCCAGTACGCCTTCATAGTGACCTCTCGGTTTATTTTGTATTATGGTATACCACATTACCAATCCAACAAATACCGAGACTCCAGCATGGCCTTCAACAGCATCGAAGAAATCATCGAAGATTACCGCCTCGGCAAAATGGTCCTGCTGGTCGACGATGAAGACCGGGAAAACGAAGGCGACCTGTTGCTGGCCGCCGACTGCTGCACACCCGAGGCGATCAGCTTCATGGCCCGTGAAGCCCGGGGCCTGATCTGCCTGACCCTGACCGACGAGCACTGCAAGCGCCTGGGCCTGGAACAGATGGTGCCGAGCAACGGCAGCGTGTTCAGCACCGCCTTCACCGTGTCCATCGAGGCCGCCGTCGGTGTGACCACCGGTATCTCCGCAGCGGATCGGGCATGCACCGTGGCCGCTGCCGTCGCCGCCCATGCCGGCCCCGCCGACATCGTGCAACCCGGCCACATCTTCCCGTTGCGCGCCCGGGAAGGCGGCGTGCTGACCCGTGCCGGCCATACCGAAGCTGGCTGCGACCTGGCCCGCCTGGCCGGCCATACGCCCGCCTCGGTGATCGTCGAAGTGATGAACGACGACGGCACCATGGCCCGCCGCCCGGACCTGGAAGTGTTCGCGCGCAAGCACGGGATCAAGATCGGCACCATCGCCGACCTGATTCACTATCGCCTGAGCACCGAACACACCATCGTGCGCATTGGTGAACGTGACCTGCCGACCGTGCATGGCACCTTTCGTCTGATCACCTTTGAGGATCGCATCGAAGGAGGTGTCCACATGGCTATGGTCATGGGCGATTTGCGTCGCGATGAGCCGACGCTGGTGCGGGTGCATGTGATTGACCCGTTGCGCGACCTGGTCGGCGCCGAATACAGCGGGCCGAGCAACTGGACGTTGTGGGCCGCCTTGCAGCGAGTCGCCGCCGAAGGCCACGGCGTGGTGGTGGTGCTGGCCAATCACGAATCCTCCCAGGCGTTGCTCGAACGCGTGCCGCAATTGACCCAGCCGCCACGGCAGTTCAGCCGTTCGCAGTCGCGGATTTATTCGGAGGTGGGCACTGGAGCGCAGATCCTGCAGAACCTGGGTGTTGGCAAATTGCGCCACCTGGGGCCGCCACTGAAGTATGCGGGTTTGACCGGGTATGACCTGGAGGTGGTCGAGAGTATTCCATTCACCGAGTGACCCTCGATTTAGCGCAATTCATTGTAGGAGCGAGCCTGCTCGCGATGGCGGCATGACAGTCAACACTTATATCGACTGACACGCCCTCATCGCGAGCAGGCTCGCTCCTACAGGGGATTGCGTTGCCTGACCGGCTCCGGCCAATCCCCAGAACCCAAAAATCCACTTTCGGCTGATAGTCGGTACGGCAAAGTGCTTGCACAAAGTTTGGAATACCATAATATGATATTCCATAGACCGAACAGTCAGCACTGACTCGACGGACTGATGCTCCCGATAGGCGGGCACTCGAAAGCCCCGCTCATAAACACAACAATGAGGGCGTGAAAATGGTGTTGAACAAACGTGCGACCGCGGTTCTTTTTGCGGGACTGTTGAGCGTGACCAGCCAGGCATTGCTGGCGGCTGAAAGCGTCAACTTCGTGAGTTGGGGCGGCAGCACCCAGGATGCGCAGAAGCAGGCCTGGGCCGACCCGTTCAGCAAGGCCAGCGGCATCACCGTGGTGCAGGATGGCCCGACCGACTACGGCAAACTCAAGGCCATGGTCGAAAGCGGCAACGTGCAATGGGACGTGGTCGACGTCGAAGCCGACTTCGCCCTGCGCGCCGCCTCCGAAGGCTTGCTCGAACCCCTCGACTTCAAAGTCATACAGCGCGACAAGATCGACCCGCGCTTCGTCAGCGATCACGGCGTCGGTTCGTTCTTCTTCTCCTTCGTTCTCGGCTACAACGAAGGCAAGCTCGGCGCCAGCAAGCCTCAGGACTGGTCCGCGCTGTTCGACACCAAGACCTACCCCGGCAAGCGCGCCCTCTACAAATGGCCAAGCCCTGGCGTGCTCGAACTGGCGCTGCTGGCCGACGGCGTGCCTGCCGACAAACTCTACCCGCTGGACCTGGACCGCGCGTTCAAAAAACTCGACACCATCAAGAAAGACATCGTCTGGTGGGGCGGCGGCGCGCAGTCGCAGCAGTTGCTGGCCTCCGGTGAAGCGAGCATGGGCCAGTTCTGGAACGGCCGGATTCACGCCCTGCAAGAAGACGGCGCCCCGGTCGGCGTAAGCTGGAAGCAGAACCTGGTCATGGCCGACATCCTGGTCATTCCCAAGGGTTCGAAAAACAAGGACGCGGCGATGAAGTTCCTGGCCAACGCCAGCAGTGCCAAGGGCCAGGCCGACTTCTCCAACCTGACCGCCTACGCCCCGGTCAACGTCGACAGCGTGCAGCGCCTGGACTCGGTGCTCGCCCCGAATCTGCCGACCGCTTACGCCAAGGATCAGATCACTCTTGATTTCGCGTACTGGGCCAAGAACGGTCCTGCCATCGCGACACGGTGGAACGAATGGCTGGTCAAATGAAAATGACGGCAACCGCATCCCGTCCCTCCACGTCAGTCGGGAGCGCCCCTGGCGCTGCCGGCAAGGCGGCTGCAATGACGCAATCGCCAAGCCTGGCCCAACGCTGGCGCGGATCGAGCAACCTGATCCCCGCCCTGCTGTTCCTCGGCCTGTTCTTCCTCGCGCCGCTGATTGGCCTGCTGTTGCGCGGCGTGCTGGAACCGGTGCCGGGCCTGGGCAACTACGAGCAACTGTTCGCCAACTCGGCCTATGCGCGGGTGTTGCTCAACACCTTCTCGGTGGCGGGACTGGTGACGCTGTTCAGTCTGTTGCTGGGTTTCCCGCTGGCCTGGGCGATCACCCTGGTGCCCCGTGGCTGGGGTCGCTGGATCCTCAACATCGTGCTGCTGTCGATGTGGACCAGCCTGCTCGCCCGCACCTACTCCTGGCTGGTGCTGCTGCAAGCCTCCGGGGTGATCAACAAGGCGTTGATGGCCATGGGCATCATCGATCAACCGCTGGAGATGGTGCACAACCTCACCGGCGTGGTGATCGGCATGAGCTACATCATGATCCCGTTCATCGTGCTGCCATTGCAGGCGACCATGCAGGCCATCGACCCGATGATCCTGCAGGCTGGTTCCATCTGCGGCGCCAGCCCCTGGACCAACTTCTTCCGGGTGTTCCTGCCACTGTGCCGGCCGGGGCTGTTCTCCGGCGGCCTGATGGTGTTCGTGATGTCCCTCGGTTACTACGTGACCCCGGCGCTGCTGGGCGGTGCGCAGAACATGATGCTGCCCGAGTTCATCATTCAGCAGGTGCAGTCGTTCCTCAACTGGGGCCTGGCCAGCGCCGGCGCCGCGTTGCTGATCGTGATCACGCTGGTGCTGTTCTACTTCTACCTGAAGCTCCAGCCGGAATCCCCGGTTGGCGCCAGCAACGCGAGGTAAGCCGTCATGCTCCTGACCCCCAATGCCATGAGCCGGCGCATGCGCTTCGGCCTGTATGCCACCACCGGGCTGATCGGGCTGTTCCTGCTGCTGCCGATCGTGTTCATCGTGCTGCTGTCGTTCGGCTCGTCGCAATGGCTGGTGTTCCCGCCACCGGGCTGGACACTGAAATGGTACGGCCAGTTCTTCTCCAACGCCGACTGGATGAACGCGACGATGGCCAGCCTCAAGGTCGCGGTGCTGACTACGTTCTTCGCCGTCGCGCTGGGCCTTCCGACCGCGTTCGCCCTGGTGCGTGGCCGCTTCCCCGGCCGGGAAATGCTCTACGGCCTGTTCACCCTGCCGATGATCGTGCCGTTGGTGATCATCGCCGTGGCGGTCTACGCGCTGTTCCTGAAACTGGGTTACACCGGGACCATGTTCGCGTTCGTAGTCAGCCACGTCATCGTCGCGTTGCCGTTCACCATCATCTCGATCATCAACTCGCTGAAGCTGTTCGATCAGTCGATTGAAGATGCGGCGGTGATCTGCGGCGCCTCGCGCCTGCAAGCGGTGTTCAAGGTGACCTTCCCGGCGATCCGTCCGGGCATGGTGGCCGGCGCCCTCTTCGCCTTCCTCGTCTCGTGGGATGAAGTGGTGCTGAGCGTGATGATGGCCAGCCCGACCCTGCAAACCCTTCCCGTGAAAATGTGGACCACCCTGCGCCAGGACCTGACGCCCGTGATCGCCGTCGCCTCGACGCTGCTGATCGGCCTCTCGGTGTTGGTCATGGTCATCGCCGCTGCCCTGCGCCGGCGCAACGAAATCAGCGCTTGAGCGCCAGGAGTACGACATGAGTGCAGTGATCAAAGATTCCGCGCAGCAAAATGACAAACCCCTGGTCAGCCTGCGTAACCTGAACAAGCACTACGGCGACTTTGCCGCCGTGGACAACATCTCGCTGGATATCAAGGACGGTGAATTCCTCACCTTCCTCGGCTCCAGCGGCTCGGGCAAAAGCACCACGCTGTCGATGCTGGCCGGCTTCGAAACCCCGAGCAGCGGCGAGATCCTGGTCAACGGCCAGTCGCTGGTGAACGTGCCGCCGCACAAGCGCGACATCGGCATGGTGTTCCAGCGCTATTCGCTGTTCCCGCATCTGTCAGTGCGCGACAACATCGTCTTCCCGCTGGCCATTCGCAAACTGGCCGCCGCCGAACGCGAGCGCCGGGTCGATGCGATGCTCAAACTGGTGCAGCTCGAGCAATTTGCCCATCGCCGCCCTTCGCAACTCTCCGGTGGCCAGCAGCAACGAGTCGCTATCGCCCGGGCGCTGGTTTACGAACCACGCATCCTGCTGATGGACGAACCCCTCGGTGCACTGGACAAAAAACTGCGTGAAGACTTGCAGGATGAACTGCGTCAGCTGCATCGACGCCTGGGCATCACCATCGTCTATGTGACCCACGATCAGGAAGAGGCCATGCGCCTGTCCCAGCGCATCGCGATTTTCAGCCACGGCAAGATCGTCGGCCTGGGCAGCGGCTATGACCTGTACCAGAACCCGCCGAACGCCTTTGTCGCGTCGTTCCTCGGCAACTCGAACTTCCTCAAGCTCAAGGCCCAGGGTAATGCGGTGGCGAGCTTCGAAGGCCAGGCACTGTCGATCCGCCTCACCGCCGGCCTGCACACCGATCAGGACGTGCTGTTGATGGTGCGTCCGGAAAAAGCCCTGGCCCTGAGCAATGAACAAGCCCTTGCCGAACCGCTGGCCGCCGGCTGGAACGAAGTCTCGGCCAAGGTCGTGGAAGTCCTGTTTCTCGGCGAAAGCCAGACCTGCAGCGTGGTCACTGCTGGCGGCACCTCGATGACGGTCAAGGCACTGTCCGCCGCCGGCATGCCGCTCAAGGCCGGTGACCCGGTGCGAGTGCGCTGGGCCACCGCCGATGCCTGCGTCTACACCGAATGGGCCGAAAGCGACCTGAACAAGGCCGCCGGCGCTCACTGATCCATTGGCCTGCGCGCGCGAGCCACTATAATGAGTCACCCTCGGGCCACCACAACGTCGGGTTGTGGTGGCCTTTTTTCTGTCGCCTGTAAGATAAATTGGACAACGGATTCCTAAAATCCCGGTTTAATGCTAAATAGTGCTCAGTATTTTTAACACCCGACCCTGTCGTGCCACACAGTGCAACGAGAATAACGATATGAAAGTCCATTTCGAGAAAAGTGAAGTGTTTGGGACCCTCCACCTGCAAGCGGCGGCGGCAACATGATCGAAGTTACCGAAGTTTCCATTGCCGAGTTGCGCGCCGCGCTCGAATCCGGCCAGACCACGTCGGTTGAGTTGGTCCAGGCTTATCTCGCGCGGATCGACGCCTATGACGGCCCCGAAACGCCAACGGCCCTGAACGCGGTCGTGGTGCGCAACCCCGAAGCGCTCGCCGAGGCCCAGGCGTCCGACGCCCGTCGCGCCAAGGGCCAGACGCTGGGCCCGCTGGACGGCATCCCTTACACCGCCAAGGACAGCTATCTGGTCAAGGGCCTCACCGCCGCATCCGGCAGCCCGGCCTTCAAGGACCTGGTTGCCTATCGCGATGCGTTCACCATCGAGCGCCTGCGCGCTGCCGGGGCGATCTGCCTGGGCAAGACCAACATGCCGCCGATGGCCAACGGCGGGATGCAGCGCGGCGTCTACGGCCGCGCCGAGAGCCCGTACAACGCTGACTACCTCACCTCCCCTTTCGCCTCCGGTTCGTCGAACGGCGCGGGTACTGCCACTGCCGCAAGTTTCGCGGCCTTCGGCCTGGCGGAAGAAACCTGGTCGAGCGGCCGTGGACCGGCCTCGAACAATGGTTTGTGCGCCTACACGCCGTCACGCGGGGTGATCTCGGTGCGCGGCAACTGGCCGTTGACCCCGACCATGGACGTGGTCGTGCCGTTTGCCCGGAGCATGGCCGACCTGCTCGAAGTGCTCGACGTGGTAGTGGCCGATGACCCGGACACCCGTGGCGATCTGTGGCGCCTGCAACCCTGGGTGCCGATCCCGAGCTCGTCCTTGGTGCGCCCCAAATCCTACGCGGCGCTGGCCGCCAACAGCGAGGCGCTCAAAGGCAAGAAGTTCGGCATTCCACGCATGTACATCAACGCCGATCCAGAAGCCGGCACCTCTGAAGCGCCAGGCATCGGCGGCCCAACCGGCCAACGCATCAACACCCGTCCTTCGGTGATCGGGCTCTGGGAACAGGCACGCAAGGCCCTCGAAGACGCGGGTGCCGAAGTGATCGACGTGGATTTCCCGCTGGTCTCCAATTGCGAGGGCGATCGCCCTGGTGCGCCGACCGTGTTCAATCGCGGCATCGTTTCCAAAGAATTTTTACACCATGAACTGTGGGACCTGACCGCCTGGGCGTTCGATGATTTCCTGCAGGCCAACGGCGACCCGAAACTGAATCGCCTGGTCGATGTCGACGGCCCGCAGATCTTCCCTCACGACCCGGGCACCCTGCCCAACCGCGAAGGCGACCTGGTTGCCGGCATGGACGAATACGTGCGCATGGCCGAACGCGGCATCACCCCGTGGGACCAGATCAGCACGATGCCGGACGGCCTGCGCGGACTGGAGAAAACCCGCAAGATCGATCTGGAAGACTGGATGGATCGCCTGGGTCTCGACGCAGTGCTGTTCCCGACGGTCGCCGACGTGGGTCCGGCGAATGCCGATGTCGATCCGCAATCGGCGGATATCGCCTGGAGCAACGGCGTCTGGGTCGCCAACGGCAACCTCGCCATCCGTCACCTGGGCGTGCCGACAGTCACCGTGCCGATGGGCGTGATGCCGGACATCGGCATGCCGGTCGGCCTGACGTTTGCCGGGCGCGCCTATGACGACTCTTCGCTGCTGCACCTGGCATCGGCGTTCGAGTCGACCGGCAACAAACGCATGATCCCGCCGCGCACGCCGCCATTGACGGCTGACAAGCGGTAATCGACACCGGGACTGGAGCCTTTACCGCTCCAGTCCCGGATCATCAGGGGTCGACTTGAGCCATCAGCTCCGGAATCGATTCCGGCCGATTGGCATAACGCTGCGCCAGCACCGCACAGACCATCAGTTGAATCTGGTGGAACAGCATCAACGGCAGGATCAGCACGCCAATGGTGCTACCGGCAAACAACACCTGGGCCATCGGCACGCCGGTCGCCAGGCTTTTCTTCGACCCGCAGAAGAGAATGGTGATGCGGTCTTCCTGGTTGAAACCGAATGCCTTGCCCAGTACGGTCGAGGCCACCAACACCAGCGCCAGGACCACGCAGCACGCCACCACCAGCCCAGCCAGGTCCAGCAGCGGAATCTGGTGCCAGAGCCCCTCGATCACCGCCTCGCTGAACGCGCCGTAGACCACCAGCAGAATCGAACCCTGATCGACGAACTTCAACCAGCTCTTGTTGCGCGCCACCCAGTTGCCGATCCAGCGCCGCGCGATTTGCCCGGCAATGAACGGCAGCAGCAACTGCACGCTGATCTTGAGGATGGCGTCGAGGGTCGAGGCGCCTTCGCCGTGCACATTGAGCAGCAGGGTCACCAGCAATGGCGTGAGGAATATCCCGAACAGGCTGGACGCTGCCGCGCTGCAAATCGCCGCCGGGATATTGCCCCGTGCCAGCGAAGTAAAGGCAATCGCCGATTGCACCGTAGCGGGCAGCGCACACAGGTAAAGCATGCCCATGTACAGGTCGTTGCCGATCAGTGGCGACAACAGCGGTTTTAGCGCCAGGCCGAGCAACGGAAACAGCACGAAGGTCAGGCTGAACACCAGCAGATGCAAGCGCCAGTGCCCGGCACCGGCAATGATCGACTCGCGGGACAGCTTGGCGCCATGCAGGAAAAACAGCAGCGCGATGGCGATGTTGGTCAGCCAGCCAAAACCGACCGCGACCTGACCGCTGGCGGGCAGCAGGCTGGCGAGCGTCACCACGCCGATCAGGGTCAGGGTGAAGTTGTCGGGTAAMAAACGGGGGCGAGTCATGGGGTTGATCATCCGGGGGGTTGCCAGTACGTGAAAGCGACTCTAACGTGACTGGGAATTACCGACTAACGCCGATGAGCCAGCTGATGCCGCCCAAAGGACATGACAAGAGTGTTCGACGCAGTATTCCCGGGCTGTCCAGCCTGCCGCGACCGCTCTACGGCCGTACCGAATCGCTGCCCAATCGCGCACTGACCCGGCGCCACAGCCATCCGTGGGTACAGCTTTCCTATGCGATTGCGGGCGTGCTCGAAATACAGACCGGCGTCGGGCGCTTCGTCGCCCCGCCGGAGCGTGCGGTGTGGATTCCGGCGGGCATGCCGCACCGGGTGTTCAGTTCGCCGCGCACGGAAATGCGCAGCCTGTACATCGATTGCAGCGTCTCGGCGTGGGCGCAGCCGGGCTGTCATGTGTTGGAGGTCAGTGATCTGTTGCGCGAGTTGATCCGCGCCTTCAGCCAGATTCCAGTGGAATACGATCAGGACGGTCCCCACGGTCGGTTGGCCCAGGTGATTCTGGATCAGTTGGCGCAAGCGCCACAGATCGATTTGATGCTGCCCCTGCCCCAGGACAGCCGATTGCGGCAAATCGCCCAAAGCCTGGAGTCGCACCCGGAGCAACAGACCACCCTCAGCCACTGGAGCGACAAATTCGGCGTCACCGAGAAAACCCTCAGTCGCCTGTTCCTGCGTGACACCGGCCTGACGTTTCGCGCCTGGCGTCAGCGTTTGCGCCTGCTCGGCGCCTTGACGCCACTGGAACAGGGCGAGCGGGTGACCGATGTCGCATTGGCCTGCGGCTACGACTCGACGTCGGCGTTTATCGCAGCCTTCCGCCAGCAGTTTGGCGAAACGCCGGGGGAGTTTTTTCGCTGAGCCCTGCACCGTACATCTCTGTTGCCTGTCAGTCCGCCATCGCGAGCAAGCTCGCTCCCACAGTTTTTTGTGTCGAGCACAGGTTTTGTGTACACCCATACCCCTGTGGGAGCGAGCTTGCTCGCGATGGCGGTGGATCAGTCGACACCTGTACCGACTGACACTCCGCATTCGCGAGCAGGCTCGCTCCTACAGGGATTTCGCATAAATAGCCCCGTGTTACTGATCGGACTTGATGCTGGTCCAGACCCGCGTGCGCACCCGCTCGAGCTTTTGCGGCAATGGCTGCACGACGTACAGCGTCTTCAGCGCCTCGCTGGTCGGTGTCAGGTTCGGGTTGCCGGTGATGTCCTTGTCGATCAGCGCCAGCGAGTCCTTGTTGGCATTCGGGTAACCGAGGAAGTCGCTGATCGGCGCGATGACTTTCGGGTCCAGCAGGTTGTTGAGGAATTCGTGGGCCTCGGCGACGTTCTTCGCGCTTTTCGGGATGGCGAAGGTGTCGAACCAGATCGGCGCGCCTTCCTTCGGCAGGCGCCAGTCGACGACCACGCCGTTGCCCGCCTCCTTGGCGCGATTGCCGAATTGATAGAAGCTGCCGGAGTAACCGATGGCCACGCAGATATCGCCATTGGCGATGTCGGTCATGTACTTGGCGGAGTTGAAGTAGGTGACGTAAGGGCGGACTTTGAGCATCAGCGCCTTGGCTTTTTCGTAGTCATCGGGGTTCTGGCTATTCGGGTCCAGCCCCAGGTAATGCAGGGCCAGCGGCAGGATCTCCGACGGCGAGTCGAGCATGGCGACGCCACAGGCCTTGAGCTTCTCCATGTTCTCGGGCTTGAACACCAGGTCCCAGCTGTCCACCGGCGCATTCTCGCCCAGCGCCGCTTTGACCTTGGCCGGGTTGAAGCCGATCAGCACGGTGCCGTACATGTAGGGCACGCCGTACTGGTTGCCGGGGTCGTTCTTGTCCAGCAGCTTGAGCAGTGCCGGGTCCTGGTGCGACCAGTTCGGCAGTTTGGACTTGTCGAGTTTCTGGAACACGCCCGCCTTGATCTGGGTTTCGATGAACTGGTTCGATGGCACCACCAGATCGTAGCCCGAGTTGCCGGTGAGCAGCTTGGCTTCCAGGGACTCGTTGGTGTCGAAGGTGTCCCAGGTCACCTTGATCCCGGTGTCCTTGGCGAAGTCCTTGGGCACGGACGGCAGGATGTAGTCCGCCCAGTTGTACACCCGCAATTCGTGCTGTTCGGCGTGCACCGCGCCGGCCAGCAGCGACAGTCCGCAAACGCTGGCGCCCAGTATGCGTTTCATTGAGTCCATGGATCATTTCCCCAAGTGTGGCGTGAGTTCGATGGTTTTTATGTTCTGTACACGGCAGCAATCTTGAAAATAGCCAAGGGTAAGGAAGTGAAGCTTCTGGTTGTGATTTGACCTTGGGTTGCCGACTCGGCAACCCGCGTCTGATTCTTGCTGACGTCGGCGCCGGTTGACAGCGTGAGGCAGGCCAAAAGGAGATCGAAGCGGCCAAAATACCTGTCCGCTTTGATCGGTGCAGTGGGGCAATCAATCCTCGGTTAGTCCGAACTGACGATGCCTGCGTAGCCTGTCTGCTGCTTATTACGCATTACACCAATAACAAGATCACGAGGCTTCGATGAATGGCCTGTGAAACGCTTAATACATTCCGAGAGGCTATTATCAAACGCGATGAAAGTAGTTTTCGTGGAGGGATAAGGCTTGTCGCGCTGGGGTATGGACGATCACTGTTTTTGTAATTCGGTGCGGCGGATTTTCATCATACTGACATCATCGGCAGTGTTCGGTGTCTGCCTGTGTCCCGACAGGAGCAATGACCCATGAACGATCAAATCGAACTGTACGGCGCGAACACCGGCAACAGCCTGCGGGCCGCGATTGCCCTGGAAGAATCCGGCATCGCCTACACGGCACGCAGGCTCGACCTGTATGCGCAGGAACACCGTGGCCCGGCCTTCCTGGCGCTGAACCCGGCCGGGAAAGTCCCGACCCTGATCGATCACGGTACGACACCGGCGCTGGTGATCAACCAGTCAAACGCCATCATTCAGTACGCCGACTCCAAGGCACCGGGACGGCTGGCACCAGCGCAGCCCGGACCTGAGCGTATCCGGGTGATTGACCGCTATTTCTTTTTCGTGACCGATGTCATCGCCCCCAGCCAGGCCGCGTTTTTTCTGCACCAGGCAGGGCAGGACAAGGCGGCGGCGATCATCGATCTGCGGGTGATCGAGCAACTGACTTACGCGGAAAGTTTTTTGACTGCCGGGTTCATGGCCGGAGCGCAGTTCTCCATGGCCGACATTTCGGCGTTCACCATCGCCACAGCGTTCCGTGATCGACTGGAATGGAAAGAGCTTGCGCAACTTTCGCGCTGGTTCGATACCGTCGAAGCCAGGCCGGCGGTACAACGCGGCCTGAATGCGTTCAAACATTCCTGAGTGGTCGATGTGCTGACGCTTATGTAGGAGCGAGCCTGCTCGCGAAGGACTCAAGTGCGCCGCGTTTAACCGGTAAGCACGCGTTATCGTTGACGTCCATCGCGAGCAGGCTCGCTCCTACAAACTGCAGCATTCCATTAGTTCAATCGGTGTAGCCGAACTTCACCGAACGGCTTTCCTGCGCCTGGCTTCGCGTAGCGAGGCAGTAATACAACGGACACGTCACCACCAGTCCCACCAGCCACGACAGGTCCGCGCCCTCGACCAGATTGGCGTATGGCCCGACGTACAGCGAAGTATTGGCGAACGGTAGCTGCACGATGATGCCGATGAAGTAAGCGATGATCGCGTGCAGGTTGAAGCGACCGTAGATGCCGCCGTCAGCGCGGAAGATCGATGCGATGTCATAGCGACGACGCTTGATCAGGTAAAAGTCGATCAGGTTGATCGAGGCCCACGGCACCAAGACCAGCAACAGGGCAAGAATCAGGCCGATGAACTGCGAAATGAAGTTCGCCGAAGCGCCCAGCGCCACCACGCAGCAACCCGCCAGTACGATGCCCGACAACACCACGCGCACCTTGATGCTCGGCGTCCACTGGCTGGCGAAGGTCTGGATCGAAGTGATGATCGACAGCACCGCGCCATACAGATTCAAGGCGTTGTGGCTGATGATGTTGAGCAGGAACAACACCATCAGGATCGGCCCCAGCCAACCGGTGGACTGCTTGACTGCCGCCATCGCCTCGGTGCCTTCCGGGGTTGCCAGTACCGCTACGGCGCCGAAGGTGAACGACAGGATCGTGCCCAGGGTCGCCCCCAGGTAGGTGGCGAAGAACGGCCGGGTGATGCCGATATCCGCCGGCAGGTAGCGCGAGTAGTCCGACACGTACGGCGAGAAGCTGATTTGCCAGATGATGCCCAGCGAGACCGTGGCCAGCCAGCCGGACAGGTTGAAGCCGCCGCGAGTGAAGAAGTCCGCCGGCAAGTCATGGGCGAAGATGTAGAGGAAACCGGCGAGCAACGCGCTGCCCATCACCCAGGTGCCGATGCGGTTGAGGGTATGGATGAAGCGGTAGCCAATCACCCCGATCGCCGTGGCACTGAGGGCACCGATGAGAATGCTGGCCGGCACCGGAACCGACGGCGCAATGCCGACAATCGATTTACCTGCCAGCACGATGTTGGAAATGAAGAAACCGATGTAGATCAGCGCCGCGAAGAACACGATCAGCAGCGCGCCATAGCGGCCGAACTGACCACGGCTCTGCACCATCTGCGGAATGCCCATGCACGGCCCCTGGGCGGACGCGAGGGCAATCACCACACCGCCGACCATGTGCCCGAGGGCAATCGCCAGCAAGCCCCAGAACAGGTTGAGGTGGAACACCTGGACCACCATCGCGCCGGTGACGATGGGCAGTGGCGCGATGTTGGTGCTGAACCACAGGGTGAAAAGATCGCGGGCCTTCCCGTGGCGCTCTGCGAGTGGAACGTAGTCGACCGTGTGATTCTCGATCAACGGATCTTGCCGGGACATCTGGGACATGTGCATGAACTCGAGTTTGTCTGTTCTTATCTTTGTATGAAGCCAAACCGGGGGGACTCTCTGGCCGCCCCTCAGATGCGAACCATATTATGGTATTCCAAACTTTAAACAAGACTGATCCGGTCTTTGAACAAGCATCTGAGCCGGCATCCTGCCCGATTCACGCCAGCACTTGCTAGCTGAATACCCCGTAATCATTGGGTTTCAGACGAGTACCTTACGTTTATCGGTTCACCTAAAAAGACCTTGCAATAGATGTATTACGGTATACCATCAGACCTACAACACATAAAAACGCGTCACACCACCCGAGGACCGTCCAATGATCGATGCCGCCATCTACAAACAAGTCATGGGTTCGTTCCCGTCCGGAGTGACCGTGATCACCACCCTGGATGACGACGGGCAAATCGTCGGCCTGACCGCCAGCGCCTTCAGCTCGCTGTCGATGGACCCGGCCCTGGTGTTGTTCTGCCCCAACTACAGCTCCGATTCCTACCCGGTGTTGATCAAGAACAAGCGCTTCGCCATCCACGTGCTTTCCGGCGGCCAGCAAAACGAAGCCTATGCTTTCGCACGCAAAGGCAAGGACAAGGCCCAGGGGATCGAGTGGACGCTCAGCGAGTTGGGCAACCCGATTCTGGCCAACGCCACGGCGGTCATCGAATGTGAGCTGTGGCGCGAATATGAAGGCGGTGACCACGCCATCATGGTCGGCGCGGTGAAAAACCTGATCGTGCCCCGGCAGAGCAGCGGGCCGCTGGTGTATTGCCACGGCAAGATGGGTGCCCTGCCCGTTCTGGCCTGACGCCGAAGTCAATGGAATAAGCGCATACCCTGTGGGAGCGGGCTGCCGGCAGAGAAATGTTTTTGCAGAAATATCGTATTATGGTATACCAATTAACAACAGGCCCGCAGTCGACAGGCCAACAACAAAAGATTCGAGGTAAGCGTCATGAAGTTTTCCCTGTTCGTACACATGGAACGTTGGGACGAAAGCGTCAGCCACCGCCAGTTGTTCGAAGACCTGACCGAACTGACCCTGATGGCCGAAGCCGGTGGTTTCAGCACCGTGTGGATCGGCGAACACCACTCCATGGAGTACACCATCTCGCCAAGCCCGATGCCGTTGCTGGCTTATCTGGCGGGCAAGACCACCACCATTCACCTGGGCGCCGGCACCATCATCGCGCCGTTCTGGCATCCGCTGCGGGTGGCCGGTGAATGCGCGTTGCTCGACGTGATCAGCAACGGGCGCATGGAAGTGGGTCTGGCCCGTGGTGCCTACCAGATCGAGTTCGACCGCATGGCCGGCGGCATGCCAGCGTCCTCCGGCGGCCAGGCGCTGCGGGAAATGGTTCCGGTGGTGCGGGCACTGTGGAGCGGCGACTACGCCCATGACGGCGACATCTGGAAATTCCCGACCTCCACCAGCGTGCCCAAGCCGATTCAGCAGCCGAACCCACCGATGTGGATCGCCGCCCGCGATCCGGACTCGCACAACTTCGCCGTGGCCAACGGCTGTAACGTCATGGTCACGCCGCTGATGAAAGGCGACGAAGAAGTCCTCGACCTGAAGAACAAATTCCAGGCTGCCCTGGACAACAATCCTGGCGTGCCGCGCCCGCAATTGATGGTGCTGCGTCACACCCACGTGCACACCGCTGACGATCCAGAAGGCTGGCAAGTCGGGGCCAAGGCGATCTCCAAGTTCTACCGCACCTTCGATGCCTGGTTCGGCAACAAGACCACCCCGGTCAACGGCTTCCTCGCGCCGAGCCCGGAGGAGAAATTCGCCGGTCGCCCGGAATTCGAACTGGAAAGCCTGCACAAGACCGCCATGATCGGCACCCCGGAAGAAATCATTCCGCGCATCAAGTACTACCAGGAACTGGGGGTCGACGAATTCAGCTTCTGGTGCGATAACAGCCTGCCCCACGCGGAGAAGAAAAAATCCCTGGAGCTGTTCATCAAGCACGTGGTGCCAGCGTTCCGCTGATTGTGCCGCTCTGCTCCCCGGACGCGAAGCCGGGGCGCAGCACACCTCAACGGTGGGAGCCTGCTCGCGATAGCGGAGTGTCAGTCAACATCAATGCTGGATGTGCCGGCCTCATCGTCGGAACGCCGCCCGGACCAAGCTCGCTCCCACAATGTTCGAGGGTGTACACAGGCTTCGTATCCGGCACAGATCAACTGTGGGAGCGAGCTTGCTCGCGATTGCGGTGGGTCAGTCAACATCAATGCTGGATGTGCCGGCCTCAACGCAAGCTCGCTCCTACAAAGGTCGATTCCAATGATGACTGGTCGTCTCCCATCACTCGCCCTTCCCTCCAGCGCCGCGCGGGCTTACCTGCGCGGCGGATGGACCGCTTCGCACCTGCATTTCAAGCGCCTGCGCGCCAGCGTTTCGGCCAAGCAGAACGGCTTCTGGCAAATAGTTCACTGAGCCCACCCGAACAGCCAATCACGCACCCCGCGTCTCGCCATTGCATGGCGCGTACGGTGCATCGTGTTTCGCCTTGATCAGGTTTGCCCAATGAACAATAACAACGCGCTGTTGATCATCGACATGCAGCAGGAGGACGGCTTCGTCCTGGAAAACTTCGACAGGGTGGTCGCCCATACCGCCGCCCTGCTCGATACCGCCCGCCATCAGCGGATGCCTGTCATCTATACCCGCCACATCAATCAAGCCGACGGCAGTGACCTGCCCCACGGCGAACCCCTGGCCGCCGACGGTGGCCCCGGCAGTTACCGCGCCGGCACCCGGCAAGTGGAAATCATCGGGTCGCTGACGCCACAGCCCGGTGAATTGATCATCGACAAGGGCCGTTACAGTGCCTTTCACCTCACCGACCTCGATGCCCGACTCAAGGCAATGGAGGTCGACACGCTGATCGTCTGCGGCGTGCTGACCGACGTCTGCGTGCTGACCAGTGTGTTCGATGCCTTCGCCCTGGGTTATCGCGTGCGCCTGGTCAGCGATGCCTGCACCGCGACCACCGGGGCCGGGCATTACTCGGCCCTGCTGATCCTGGCCAACTGGGTCTACGCGCTGGAAATCCTCACCACGACCGAGTGCCAGCGCGCCCTGGAACACCGCGATTACATCAGCCTGGTCCCCGAGCAGCCGGACCTGTTTGCCCACCAGCCCCGTGAGCTGGAAAGCACCATCGCCCGTCTGCAATCCCGTCTCGTCCGGACTCAGGAGTGATCGTCATGCAAGTCGAAAAAAGAAGCATCGATTTCATCCCCGAGACCGAACGCCACGGCAAGCCGGGTTCGCTGTTCTATATCTGGTTCGGCGCCAACATGAACATCACCACCATCGCCTCCGGCGTGTTGCCGGTGGTGATGGGGCTCAACCTGTTCTGGAGTGCGCTGGCGATCATCATCGGCTCGTTGCTGGGGGCGATTTTCATGGCCTCCCATTCGGCCCAGGGACCGAAGCTGGGCATTCCGCAAATGATCCAGAGCCGGGCGCAATTCGGCGTGCTGGGGGCGGTGTTACCGCTGCTGTTCGTGATGCTGATCTACCTGGGCTTCTTCGTCAGCAACACCTTGCTCGCGGCCCAGGCGCTGGAGTCCGTCAGCCCGCTGCCGATGTCCGGCAATATCTACCTGATCGGCGCGTTGTGCTTCGTCGTCGCGCTCTATGGCTATCGGTTGATTCACCGCTTGCAGAAGCTACTGTCGATTCTGTCGCTGGTGGTGTTCGTCGCCGCCACGGTGCTCGCCTTGCAGTTGCCGATCCCGGCCGAACAATGGCTGCCAACCGGCTTCTCGTTGTCGAAGTTCCTGGTGGCGGTGAGCATTGCCGTGACCTGGCAACTGTCCTATGCGCCTTACGTCGCCGACTACTCGCGCTACCTGCCAAGCAACACGTCGACCGCCCAGGTGTTCTGGTACAGCTACGCCGGCACGGTCAGCGGTGGCGCGTGGATGATGATTCTCGGGGCGATCCTGAGCGTCGGCATCGGTGACTTCTCCAGCAATGTCGGCGGGCATGTCGCCGGTCTGTTCGGCACTGGCGCGGTGCTGTTGTTCGCCTTCATCGTCTACGGCCAGGTGTCGATCAACGTGTTCAACCTGTACGGCGCGTTCATGTCGACCATCACCGTGATCGAGCCTTTTGCCCGGCTCAAGGTGACGCCGCGGGTACGCGGTGTGTTCATGCTGCTGATCAGCCTGGTGGCCACGGCCCTGTGCACCATCAGTCAGGACGACTTCATCAACTTCTTCCTCAACTTCATCTTCTTCATGAGCTACTTCCTGATCCCGTGGACGGCGATCAATCTGGTGGACTACTACTGCCTGCGCAAAGGCCAGTACCGGATTGACGACATCTTCGACCTGAACGGGATCTACGGACGGGTCAACCGGATTGCCTGCGGCAGTTTCCTGCTGGCGATTGCCCTGGAAATTCCGTTCATGAACACCACGTTGTACGTCGGCCCGGTGGCCACGGCGCTGGACGGGGTGGACCTGGCGTGGATCGTCGGGTTGCTGGTGCCGGCGTTGAGTTATTACTGGCTGATGAAGCTCGGCAAGCGTGCGCCGATGATGGAGTCAGCGGCGGACTGAATTTCAGGCAAAAAAAATCCCAGGCAGCTGATGGACGCCTGGGATTTAAAAATGCATAAACCGTGGTGGTGAACGCGGCGCGGATATTACGGAATATTTCGGCCTGTAACAAGATATTTTTATTCACTATCCAGTTACTAATCCTTCTAACCCCTTCAATATCCACATGTTTTCTAAGGGCGACTACAGGAACCAGCGATACTCCCGCGCGCTGATGTCATGCAGAAATGCCAGATGATCCTGACGCTTGTTTTCGCAGTAGACGTCCACAAACTCCGCCCCCAAGCCTTCGCGCAGCGATGCATGACTTTGCATGGCCTGCACCGCTTCGAGCATTTCCAACGGAAAATCGATGCCACTGCTGCGGTCTTCGTTGAGCGGTGCAATCGGCTCGCGCTCCCCTTCCAGGCCTTGCTCCAACCCCACCAGAATCGCCGCCAACGCCAGATAGGGGTTGGCATCGGCGCCGGCCAGGCGATGTTCGATGCGCAGGTTCTTGATGTCCGACTCCGGAATACGCAAGCAGGCATCGCGATCCTCGAAACCCCAACTGGCGCGGGACGCGACGTTCACCGTGGCGCTCAAGCGGCGCATGGCGTTGTGGTTCGGGGCAAAGATCGGCATGCAGTGCGGCAACACATCCAGGCAACCTGCCACCGCATGGCGCAGCGCCCGCTGGCCGTTCGCCGCCAGCAGGTTATTGCCGGCCTGGTCATACAGGCTGACATGCACGTGCATGCCGCTGCCGGGGTGCTGCAAGTAAGGTTTGGCCATGAAGCTGGCGCGCAAGTTGTGCTTGAGCGCCACGCCCCGGGTGCTGCGGCAGAACAGGGCCGCCCAGTCGGCGGCGCGCAGGCCGTCATCGCAATGGCCAAAGTTGATTTCGAACTGGCCCGGGCCGAGCTCGGCGGTGATCACCGTGGCATCGACGCCCTGGGCTCGCGCGGTCTCGACCATTTCATCGAGCACCGGGGCGAAGCGCGACAAGCGTTCGATGTGCATGTTCGGCTGATCGTCGGCATCGCCGGTCAGTTCGTCACGGGGAAATTGCGGCAAGCCGTCCTTCAAGTGACTGTCGAACAGGTAAAACTCCAGCTCGAAGGCCACCACCGGGAAAATGCCTTTACGGTGCAGCCGGTCCAGCACTCGCGCCAGCACTTCACGGGGTTCGAATTCGATGGGTTTGTCCGTGCCGTCGGAGGTGATCAACATCTGGCCCAGAGGCTGCTTTTCCCAGGTCACCAGCTTCAAGGTGCCGGGCACCAAACGGCGCAGCGCGTCCGGGTCACCATCGTTGAAGCAGTAATCGCCGATCTTGAACAGCCCGCCCTGGGTGCCGAGCAACACGCAGTTCTGCGGCAGCTTCAGTGCACTGCCGGCAGCGACTTTTTCCAGCATCTCGATCGGGTAGCGCTTGCCGTAGAAATGCCCCGGAATGTCCAGGGAGATCAGATCGACATAACGCACTTCGGGGTTGCAGTGGCGGAAGTTGCGAACCTCGGCCAGCAGTTCAGAGCACACAGCATCCATCGATTTATTCCTTGTTGTTATCAGGTGTAAACCCAAAGCACACGGGTCAGTTGATCGGACCGGTTGCCGTAGCGGCAGTGCGCATGGCTGGCCAGTTGAAAGCTGTCGCCGGGATGCAGGGTCACCGGTTCGTTGTCGTCGAGCCACAGGGTCAGTTCCCCTTCCAGGACGTAACCGCCCTGCTCCGAGCTGTCCTTCATGTGCCGGTCGCCGCTGCTGGCACCGGGTTCGAGCTGGCTTTCGAGCATCGAAAAGGACGCACGCATTTTTGGCGAAACGAGGATGTCGGTGATGCCGTCGGCGTAGTACAGCGTGCGGCGCTCGTCCGGGCGGGTGACCCAGGGCAAGGCCATGGGTTTGGGCAGGCTGTAGAAATAGGTGGTCGGCACGCCGAGGGTTTCGCTGATGGCGGTCAAGTCCGCCACCGTCGGGCGCGACAGGCCGCGCTCGACCTGGGACAGAAAACCCACGGAGCGACCGATTTTGTCCGCCAGTTCCTTCAGGGTGTACTTTTTGTGTTTGCGCAGGTCCTGGATCAGGATCGCCAGCGCCGAGATTTCTTCTTGCATGTCCATCTTGAGGCTTCCAGAAAGTGTCGCTTCAAATGCTGTCGCGCAGTCGATACCAGGCCTTGCCGATGGCTTCCAGCGGCGCGGCCAGGTATTTGCCGCCGGGAAAACTGCCGTTGTTCAGGCCCTGGTACAGGGACAACTCGTCGGGCTGACCGAGGATCGCGTCGGACACCGCCCGCGCCGCGGCCAGTGTCGGCAACACGCCATGCCCGGAATACCCCTGCATCCAGTAAAGATCGCCGCGCCGTCCGATATCCGGTGTGCGCTTGAGGGTCAGGTCGATGTGTCCGCCCCAGGCAAACTCCAGTTCGACGCCCATGAGTTGTGGGAACACCCGCTCCAGGAACGGCCGGGTCGCCGCGGCGATGTCCTTGGGCATCCAACCCAGGTAGGTGCAACCACCTCCGAACAGCAGGCGGTTGTCCGGGGTACGGCGGAAATAATCGAGCACGAACTGGTTGTCGGTAACACACACGTTGCTCGGCAGCAGCGCGGTGGCTTGCTCCTTCGTCAGCGGCGCAGTCGCGACCTGATACGTCCCGACCGGCAACACGCAACTCGCCAGTTGCGGGTCGAGTCGGTCGAGGTAAGCGTTGCACGCCAGCACCAGCACGTCGGCGCGAATACGACCGCGCTCGGTGGTCACCACAAACCCGTCGCCCTCCTCGCCATAGCTCAGCGCCTTGCTTTGCTCGTGGATGCGGCCACCGGCCCGCTCGATCGCATCCGCAAGGCCCAGGGCCAGTTTCAGCGGGTTCAAATGCCCGCCCTCGGGATCGAACAGGCCGGCCTGATAACGCTCGCTGGCAACCCACTGGGGCAATTCACTGCGCTCGATAAATTGCAGTTTGTCGTGGCCCCACTTGTGGCTGGCCTCGTGTTGCCATTCGGTCAGCAGGCCTACCCGACGGGGCATTACCGAGGTCCACAGATGACCGGCGCGGTAGTCGCAATCGAACTCATGGCGGCCAGGCAAGTCACGCAGTTCCCGCGCAGCCCAGCGCATGCCGTCCCACAAGCGCCGCGCCCGTTCGTAACCCAGCGCCGCTTCCAGCGGTGGCATGTCGCACGACCAACCGAGAATCGCCTGCCCGCCATTGCGCCCCGAAGCGGCCCAGGCCACCCGGCTGGCTTCGAGCAGGGTCACGCGCTTGCCGGCCAGCGCCAGGCGCAAAGCCGTGTGCAACCCACTGAAACCAGCCCCGATGATCAGCACTTCGGTGTCTTGCTCACCTTCCAGTGCGGCTCGATCGACCAGACGATCGGCGCAGGTATGGGCGTAGTAACTGGCGACATGCCGGGTGGATTGCTGAAACATACGGCCTCGTGAAATTTTCTATTTTTAATTTCATGAAAAAATACACGGTAAATTTCACACAGGCAATCAACACGTAAAAAATCCCGCTCAGGCGAACCCGAACGGGATTTTTTTATTCAGGCGCGATGTTCGAATCAATCAGGCCACAGGAATCATCGGATCCGCCGAAGCCAATGCAGCGACACGATCAGCTGCTGGCGGATAGATCCACTGGGTGTTGATCTGAGTCTTCAATGCCTTGGCTTCATGCTTGACCAACTTGACCTGACGGTCCCAACCCTCGGTGTACACTGCGCCCCAGGCGCCCAGATCGAGGCAGGTCACGTACTTTGGCTGGCTGTAGGGCGTCGGGTCGACACCGAGAAGCTGCGCGGCGACGTTGTTGCCGGCATGGCGGCCCAGCGAAATAGCGTGCTGACAGGTCATCAAGGCGTAGTTGCCGATCTCGTCGCTGGCTGCATAAGCGACGTCGCCGGTGGCGAAGATATCGTCCTGGCCAATGACTTTCAGGTGCGCGTCGACATGCAGGCGGCCCAGGTGATCGCGCTCGGCCGGAATCTGCTCGGTCAGGGAGCTGGCGCGAACGCCGGTGGTCCAGACCACGGTGTTGGCGTCGATGCGAGCACCGTCGGACAGGGTCACGCCGTTGGCATCGACCGACACAACCGAGGCTTTCAAGTGCCATTGCACGCCGGTTGCCAGGCTGGCCTCGACGATCGATTCGGCGATTTCCTCACCCATCGAACCGCCAACTTTGTCACCGCGGTCAACGATGATCACATTGATGTCGGCACGGTCGCCGAGGATGGCCCGCAGGCGGCTCGGCATTTCAGTCGCCGTTTCGATCCCGGTGAAACCGCCACCGGCCACCACCACCGTGTTGCGCGCCTTGCTTTCGGGCTGATTGGCCAGCGCCTTGAGGTGGTTTTCCAGACGCACGGCCTGTTCGATCTGATCGACGTCGAAGGCATGTTCGGCCACGCCCGGCGTGTTCGGCGAAGCCAGGCGGCTGCCGGTGGCCAGAACGAGTTTGTCGTAGCTGCAGACTTGTCGGGCACCTGTGGCATCGACATAGCCGACCTGTTTTTGCCCGACGTCGATGGTCTGCGCCGCGCCCTTGATGAACTTGACCCCTACGGCATCGAACAGGTCGCCAATCGGCGCGGCCAGTTGGTGGGCGTTCGGCTCGTAGAAGCGCGGACGCACACGCAGCTCGGCCTGGGGAGCCAGCACGGTCACTTCAACGTCGTTGTGGCCGTGAATGTCGAACAGGCGGGTGGCACTCAAAGCGGTCCACATGCCACCGAAACCTGCGCCGATTACCAGAATGTGCTGCTTCATTTTTGACTCCTGGGGGGAATGACCATGTGTTGAAAATCGTTGAGCGGTTCAAGGATCGCCATCGGGTTGTACCCGGATAAGCGCCTGCCGCTGCGACCTAACAACTACGACTGTATTGATCCTAGTTAAAACCTGCAACAGGTTTTTACCGAGGGTCACCATCGAAAAACCTGATCCCTGAGCTGACCCCCATGTATTCAGCGCATCAGAAGATGCGTTAGCTGTCATGAAAAAAGATTGAACGAGGAGGGATTCGTTGCCTGACTTGCTTTCGGCTGCTAAAATTTGCGACTAATTCAGTCGGAGATCTGCATGTCTCTTTACAGCGCGGGTGTCGAATACGGCATCCACTGCCTGCTTTTTCTGGTGGGTAATGGCGGCGACTCGCGCGAGGCGAGCGTGCGCGACCTTGCCGATCTGCAAGGTGTCCCCCAGGACTATCTGGCGAAAATCTTCACCAAACTGGCCAAAGGCGAACTGGTGGTCGCCACTGAAGGCGTGCGCGGTGGCTTCAAGCTGGCCCGCCCCGCTGACGAAATCACCTTGCTGGATATCGTCAACGCCATCGACGGTCGCAAATCGATTTTCGATTGCCGGGAGATCCGTGGCCGTTGCGCAGTGTTTGACGGCGCACCGCCTGAATGGGCATTGGACGGAATGTGTGCGATCCATGGCGCGATGATGGTTGCGCAAAAACGCATGGAAGAGGCCCTCGCCCAACAAACCATCCTGGACATTGCCAGGAAATTCGGGCGCAAAGCCCCGCCGGAATTCGGCGTAAAAGTGGAAAGCTGGATGAACGAACGTCGGGAACGCAAAAGTGGCGCTCAGGCCAGCGAGCAGATCATCCCGACAACCAATCTTTCAGACTGATTCACACACAAAAAAAAACCGGATGCACACCAGGCATCCGGTTTTTTCTCGATTCGGCGAAAAGCAGTCGGCGACCGATTCTCACTCTCCCGCGTTTACAAGCAGTCGTGCACGATTTTGCGCAGATCGCCGGATTTGGCCCAAGGTGGCCCCTGATACAGCGAAATCCGGCTGCCGTCCTTGTACTTCACGATATCCAGCACTTCGTCGGCCGTGATCACACTGGGCGCGGTGATACGGAATCCGTTGGATATCGAAACCTGGGTGGTATTCGCTACTTCCTTTTGCCAGGCCGGTAAAACGCACGCCGCATACTCTTTTGGCGTCTTCGCGCTGTGCTTGCTGACATTCGGCTCGCCCGGTACCAGTGACGCTGGCAACGAACATCCGGCCAGCAACGCCAGCACGACTCCCCCCATCAACATCCGCATGTGGATTCCTTAAATTCGAAAAGAGAAAATGTAGCTCGCCGTCGTCCGTACATCCATCCTCAACGATTCAGCGACCGTCATTGATATCGGCTCCCCCGGTTAGTTCCTTGAGTTCAGATACGCCAACCATCTTTCTTGAGCAGGACAGCGTATTTTCTCGTTCACTTTTAATTCCCGACCAAAGGAAACCCCGCCGATTCAGACAAACACAACATCCAGCCCGGCAAACAGGTCTAAAATTTCGGTGTGCAGAGTTCAGGAGGTCATCATGTGGCTTAACGAATCGGAACAGGAACTTCGGCGTGATCTGCAAGGGCTGGCGTCAGATTTGCGCTGGTCGGCAGTGGAACTGTTGCGCATCGAGGAGCAATTGCGCCTGCTCGGGAGCGAAGCCGACGCGCAAGCCGTGCAAAGACTGTGTTCTTTATTTCAGGGTGATGAAGAAAAACTGTCCGGCTATGCCGAGGAAGTGAAAGCCAAGGTCATTAGCCGCAACAAGGCTCAATAGCGGGAGCGCTGCCATGAACAGGCCTCTATTCACGCTGGTTGTCGCACTGACCGCGTTGGCAGGCTGCAGCACCAACTCGATCTACCAGGACCAGCCGCTGGTCGCAAAAGTCGACACCGGCATGACACAGGAGCAAGTCCGGCAAATCGGCGGCCAGCCCTTGGCGGTCACCGGTCGTACCGTCGAACCCGGTACGTGCTTCGACTACAAACTGACTCAGTCCGGTCATCAACAAGCGTTCAATGTCAGCTTTGACGGCCGGGGCATGGTCGACCACAAAAGCTTTATGACGTGCGCGGAATGGAGCCACATGCAGCAAAAGGCTCGAGAACCCTCCCGCCCCAGCGGAGGCGGTGGTTACTAGCGCCGTTGCATCATGAAGAAGCCCCGGAGAACCGGGGCTTCGGGCTGGATTCACTTTGCTTGATGGCTGCGCGCAGGCCTGCCGGCACGAGCCCTGTAGCCGGGTAGCGACGCGGCAAACGCCAGCGCTTCTTCCCGACTGTCAAATGAACCCAGTCGGTCTCCCTGGGTACATACCCGCCAGGGCCCGTTGCTCACTCTGAGTACGTCATAGCCGTTCATGTGCATTTTGTTCAGCATCGGAACGCTCATAGTCACCTCCTCCTGGACAGTGAAATCAGGTTGACTTGCTTACCTTACACCCGCCCTTCTCCAAAATACCGACCAGACATCGCCATGGAAATTCCCGAATCCGGTTGCACTTGGACCCTAACCCTTGGCCAACGCCGTCGCTGCCCTGTCGATCAATGCCGCCACTTCGGCGGGCATCGACGCCAGGGACGCATGGCTGGCAGTCAAGGTCAGAATCTCCCGGGCGTTCAGCCGCTCAGCCATCCATTGCTGGTTTTGTGGAGCGATCATCCGGTCCCCGGTCGAAATCTGATACCACGATGGTTTTTTCTTCCAGGCCACCGTGCCGATGGTGTCACCGAAGGTACTGGCCAGCGGCGCTTTCTGGGTGAGGCCCATGACCAATCCTTCGGTCGCCGGCAGGTCCTGACAAAAGCTTTCGTGATAGAGCTCTGGCTTGACCCACAGATAACCGTCGCTGTCGGGAGCCAGGTTGGCCGCCGCCGCTGGCAGATGCCGTTGCGTGATGCCACCGGGGCTTTCACCGGCGTCCGGCGCGAACGCGGCGATATACACCAGGCCCACCACATTCGGCTGGTCGCCCGCCTCAGTGATCACCGCACCGCCATAGGAGTGCCCGACCAGCAGCACCGGCCCCGGCACCTGGGCGACCATCTTGCGCGTACGCTCGGCATCATCGGCCAGCGAAGTCAGCGGTAACTCGACGGCACGAATGTTCGTGTCACCCCGGCCGAGCAATTTGACGATGACCTTGTTCCAGTGGGCAGCGCCGCCCCAAAAACCATGGACCAGCACGATCGTGGGTTTGTCACTCATCACCATGACTCCGTTGTTTGCGGATGGGGTTGTCTGTCGCTCGCCTCAGCCCTGATCGCCGCCGCCCACGGGCATGACCATGCCGGTGATATAGGACGCTTCGTCGCTGGCCAGAAACAGAATAGCCCCCGCCTGCTCATCCAGGGTGCCGTAGCGTTTCATCAAACTGCTGTCGAGGGTCTGGTCGACGATCTGCTGGTACCAGAGCTTTTCCTGCTCACTCTGCTCGGCACCGTTGCGGGGTATGCGTCGCGGCGGTGCTTCGGTGCCGCCAGGTGCAGTGGCGTTGACCCGCACGCCACGACCGGCGGTTTCGAATGCCAGACAAGCGGTCAACGCATTGACCCCACCCTTTGCCGCACCGTAGGGCACGCGATTGAGGCTGCGGGTGGCGATGGAGGATACGTTGACGATCGCCCCGCTGCCCTGCTCCAGCATGAACGGCAGCGCCGCATGGCAACACCACAAGGTCGGGAACAGCGAACGGCGAACCTCGGCCTCGATCTGCGACGCTTCATAGTGCTCGAACGGCTTGGCCCAGATCGTCCCGCCGACGTTATTGACCAACACGTCGAGGCGATCGAAGCGCTCGACGGCGGTTTGCATCACCCGGCTGCATTCCCCGTATTGCTCCAGGTCGGCGGTCAGGGCCAGTACCTGGGTGGTTGGCGCCAACTGCTGCTGGACTTCGAACACCAGGTCGGAGCGATCCACCAGGATCAGCTTCGCCCCTTCGGCGGCCATGCGCTCGGCCACCCGCCGCCCGATGCCTTGGGCAGCGCCGGTGATCAGTGCGACTTTGTCTTGAAATCTGTTCATGTGTACCTCATGACGAAAATTGGCATCCCGGACGACACAGATCCAGTGTGGGAGCGAGCTTGCTCGCGATGAGGCCGGAACATTCAGCATTGATGTTGCCTGGCAGGACGCCATCATCGGAACGCCGCCCGGAGCAAGCTCGCTCCCACACTGGATCTGTGTCGTGCACAAAATGTGCGGTCGCCCGCTCCCACATTGGGGCGACTCAAGCCGCGCTGGCGGCAAATTTTTCGTAGTAAAAGTTGGCAGGCGCGATGCCCTGTTCGCGGATGAACTGGCTGACGGCCTCGACCATCGGCGGCGGGCCGCACAGGTAGACGTCGACGTCGCCATCGTTCAAATGCTTTGGCTCGATGTGCTGGGTCACGTAGCCCTTGAGCGGGTGCCGGCTCTCGGGGCTGGCGACGCAAGCGCTGAAGGTGAAGTTGGGGATGCGCGCGGCAAAGGCTTCGAGGCGGTCGATTTCCACCAGATCGAAATCGTGGGTCACGCCGTAGATCAGATGCAGCGGATGATCGCTGCCCTGCTCGGCGATCCTCTCCAGCATCGCGGTGAACGGCGCCAGCCCGGTGCCACCGGCCAGCAGCAAGAGCGGCCGACGGATGTCCCGCAGGTAGAAGCTGCCCAAGGGGCCAGCCAGGCTCATGCTGTCGCCGGCCTTGGCCATGCCGGTCAGGAAGCTGCTCATCAGGCCGCCGGGTACGTTGCGGATCAGGAAACTGACCTCACCGTCGCGCTGCAACGAACTGAAGGAATAGGCGCGGGTCTGCTCGCTGCCGGGAATCCCCAGGTTCACGTACTGCCCCGGCAGGAACGCCAGTTTGCTCAAGGCCTCGCCCTTGATCGACAGCGCGATGGTGCTGTCGGACAACTGGCGCACGGCGCTGATGGTCGCCTCAAAACTGGCCTGACGGGTGCGGCAGACCTCCGAGGAGGTCGGCACCCGCACCACGCAATCGCTTTGGGCGCGCATCTGGCAGGTCAGGACAAAACCCTGCTCGGCCTCTTCAGGGCTGAGGGCGTCTTCGATGTATTCCTCACCAAGATCGTAAGTGCCGGCTTCAGCAAAACATTTGCAGGTACCGCAGGCACCGTCGCGGCAGTCCAGCGGAATATTGATGCCCTGGCGGTACGCGGCATCGGCCACGGTTTCGCCGGCATTTGCGTCGATGAATCGGGTGACGCCGTCTTCAAAGTTGAATGCAATGGAATGGGTCATGACGGCCGCCTCACAGGTGGTAAACATCGATGACCTGACGAACGTAGTCGTTCTTCAGGATCACTTTCTTGGCCTTGATCAACGGGTTTTCACCGCGCACGTCGAGGGTGTAGAAACTGCTGCCGAAATAGCTGTCGACGGTTTTGTAGCGAAAGCTCAGGGTGTGCCAGTTGAAGCGCACCTTGCACAATCCGTCAGCCTGTTCAAGCAGCTCGATGTTGCTGATGTTGTGGGAGGTGCGGGTGTCCGGCACGCTGGCGCTGGAGCGCTCGGTCTTGATGCGGAAGATGCGGTCTTCCAGGCCCGTGCGGTTGCCGTACCAGATCAGCGAGATTTCCCGCTGTGGGTCCTCGGTCAATTCGTCATTGTCGTCCCAGGACGGCATCCAGTACGTCGCGTCCGGGGCATACAGTTCCAGCCATTCGTCCCACTGCCGATCGTCGAGGTAGCGCGCTTCGCGGTAGAGAAAATCACGCACGCTGTCGTAGGTGATGGTCATTGCACGTCCTCCACGGCGATCAGTTCCGATTGCTCATCAGCCAGGGCCTTGAGCATGGTCTGCTGCCAGTACTTGTGTTGCAGCACGAACAGACCTTCGTCTTCGGTGCGTACGCCACTGAGCAACGGGTGCAGGTCAATCTCTTTGGCGGCCTCGTCAGCGCCTTCGATCCAGTGCTCGGCACCACGGGACATGTCGTTCCAGGTGGTGACGCTGCCCTGATAGCTGGTCTGGCAGGAGCGGAATTCTTCCAGGTCGTCCGGAGTGGCCATGCCGCTGACGTTGAAGAAGTCCTCGTACTGACGAATCCGGCTGGAACGGGCGTGGTCGCTCTCGCCCTTGGGGGCGATGCAGTAAATGGTGATTTCCGTGCGGTTGACCGAGATCGGCCGGGCGATGCGGATCTGCGAGCTGAACTGGTCCATCAGGTACACGTTGGGGTAAAGGCACAAATTGCGCGAGTTCTCGATCATCCAGTCGGCGCGGGCCTTGCCGAAGTCTTGCGCCAGTTCGTCGCGACGCTCGTACAGCGGACGGTCCTCGGGGTTGGCCCAGCGGGTCCAGAGCAGCATGTGGCCCTTGTCGAAGGAATAGAAACCACCACCCTGCTTGGCCCAGCTGCCGGCGCTCATGGTCGGATTGCTGTCGCCGGCCTCGCGCTGCTTGCGCTGATTCTGGGTAGCCGCGTAGTTCCAGTGCACGGAGCTGACGTGGTAGCCGTCGGCGCCGTTTTCGGCGGTGAGTTTCCAGTTGCCTTCGTAGATGTAGCTCGAAGAACCACGCAGCACTTCCAGGCCATCAGGCGACTGATCGACGATCATGTCGATGATCTTCGCCGACTCGCCCAGGTGCTCGACCAGTGGCAGCACATCGGCCTTGAGGCTGCCGAACAGGAAGCCGCGATAGGACTCGAAACGCGCGACGCGGGTCAGGTCGTGGGAGCCTTCGCAGTTGAAGCTCGCCGGGTAGCCGGCGTTGGCCGGATCCTTGACCTTTAGCAGCTTGCCGGAGTTGTTGAAGGTCCAGCCGTGGAACGGGCAGGTGTAGGAGCTCTTGTTGCCGGACTTGTGCCGGCACAGGGTCGCGCCGCGGTGGCTGCAGGCATTGATGAAGGCGTTGAGTACACCGTCCTTGTTGCGTGCGATGAAGATCGACTGGCGCCCCATGGTGGTGGTGTAGAAATCGTTGATATTGGGAATCTGGCTTTCGTGTGCCAGGTAGAGCCAGTTGCCCTCGAAGATGTGCTGCATCTCCAGATCGAACAACCGGGGGTCGGTGAACATCTCGCGCTTGCAGCGATAGAGGCCCTGCTCGGGATCGTCTTCAAGCAGGGAATGCAAATATTCGGGTCGCAGGGACATGGCCGCCGCCTCCATTGTTATTGTTCAGGCAGGGCCATGCTAGGACGGGGGGTCAGGCTGGAGTATCCGCGGGGTGCAGACCTTTATCCGTTTTGTGCAGTCACTGGTGGTGTGTCAGGCGCCATCAATGGTGAATGTACCGGCCCCATCGCGAGCAAGCTCGCTCCCACAGTGATTTCGGTTGAACGCAAATTTTGCATCCAGCCAATAACACTGTGGGAGCGAGCTTGCTCGCGATGGGGCCAGACCAGACAACATCAAACTTGAAAGCTCAATGCCGGCGCTTGAGGGTATCCGACGGCAACTCGCCGAACTGCTTGCGGTAGCTGTCGGAGAACCGTCCCAGGTGCAGGAAGCCGTAGTCCATCGCCACTTCGGTGATGTTGCGCACGTTGCAGGTCGGGTCGTTCAGGCAGGCGTTGATGCGTTCCAGGCGTTTCTGGCGCTGGTAGTTTTTCGGCGTGACGCCGGCATTGCGCTCGAACAGTCCGTACAAGGAACGCAGGCTCATGTGCGCCTGGCGCGCCAGTGCTTCGCTGTCGATGTCCTGCTTGAGGTTATTGGCGATGTAATCGGCAATCGCCTCGAACGTGGCCGTCTGCGAGCCCAGTTCGAGGCGGCAGACATTGGTTTTCATCAGGCTGAGCATCTTGCTGACGATGATCTGCGTGTAATGCTCCTGCACCCTGGGGATCTGCTCGGTGGATTCGGCCTCCTGGCAGATCATCGCCAACAGGTTAACGAAACCTTCCAGTTCATTGAGCTGATAACGGTTTTCCAGAAACCGCACGCCCTGCCCCGGATAGCGCCAGCGCTGCTCATCGCAGACCGATTCAAACAAGCGGGTCGGGACTTTGAGGATGAATTTTTCGCAATCGGCGGAGTACGTCAGGTCCACCGGATCATCGGGATTGATCAACAGCAGCTCGCCGGGGGCGAAGTAATGTTCCTGGCCGTGGCCACGCCACAGGCAATTGCCGCGCAGCAGCACTTGCAGGTGATAAATGCTGTCCAGCGCACCGGACGTCACGCGCACACTGGCACCGTAACTGATRCGGCACAGGTCGAGGCTGGCGAACTTGCGATGATCGAGGCTGGCCAGCGGACTGCCGGCGCGGGGCATGAGAATGCAGTGGTTGCCGACGTGCTGATTGACGTAGCCTGACACCGCATAAGGGTCGGCATGGTCGAACACTCTGCTGCGCTGGCTCAACAGTTGAGCTTGCATCATCGGGTCACTCTCATTGTTGTTATAGGTTGCGTCGGGCCATTCTAGAACAGTGCGTCTGTGGCTTGAGACATTCCAGACCGTTAACCAAAACCCCTTGTGGGAGCGAGCTTGCTCGCGATTGCGGCCTACCATTCAACATCTATGTTATGT
>NZ_JBFUHY010000015.1:0-95985 GCF_056402155.1 Pseudomonas sp. P4_C1 | reverse complement strand
CACTCCGTCATCGCGAGCAAGCTCGCTCCCACAGGGTGGTGATCCCACAGGGTCGTGCGATCAGTCCTCGAGTGCGCGGACCCGCTCGTGGCGTTGCTGCTCTTCAGGCTGGGCAGACGACTGCAAGGTGAAGTCGAACTCGATTTCGGCAAAGCGACCGCTCACACCATGGGCCGCCGCGCGCTGCTGATCGTCACTGAAGGTGATTTTGGCGATCAATTCGTCGCGGGTGGCGTAGGCGAAATCGTCATGCAGGTACTGATCGCCGTCGAGGTTGATCTGGGTGGTCAGGTGGCGATGATCCGGCGCGGAAATGAAGAAGTGCACGTGCGCCGGGCGCTGACCATGACGACCCAGTTGATCGAGCAGTTGCTGGGTCGGACCGTCCGGTGGGCAGCCATAGCCCGAGGGCACGATGCTACGGAAACGGTAGCGACCTTCGGCGTCGGTCACGATGCGGCGACGCAGGTTGAATTCCGACTGCGTGGTATCGAAGTACGAGTAGGTGCCACCGGTGTTGGCGTGCCAGACGTCTACCACGGCGCCAGCCAGGGGTTCGCCAGCGGTGTTGAACACGCGGCCCTGCATGAACAGGGTCACGCCCGGATCGACGCCATCGTCGAGGCGCGCTTCGCCCTCGGACAGCGGCGCACCGGCCACGTACAGCGGGCCTTCGATGGTGCGCGGCGTGCCGCCGGACTTGCCGGCCTGTTCGTCTTCGGCGTCCATCAACAGGTCGAGGTAATGCTCCAGCCCGACACCGGCCACCAGCAGCCCCGCTTCCTGGCGCGCACCCAGCACGTTGAGGTAGTTGACGGCTTTCCAGAACTCTTCCGGGGTCACGGCCAGGTCTTCGATGATGTTCACCGAATCACGCAGGATGCGGTACACCAGCGCCTTGGTCCGTGGGTTACCGGCGTCGTTGAGCAGGCCGCTGGCTTCTTCGAGAAATTTCTGGACTTCGGCAGTGTGGGAAATCTTGACGTTCATTCTGGGTTCCTCATCTTGTAATTATTAGCGTAGCGCGCTGAACAGGCTGGGCTCAGCGGTCATCGTCACGGATGGAAGAAGGATGCCGGCACATCGCGTCGATCTCGATGGCCATGTACGGAAACAGTGGCAATTGCATCAGCAGGTCATGCAGTTCCTGAACGCTGTCGACATCGAACACGCTGTAGTTGGCGTAGTGCCCGGCGATGCGCCACAGGTGGCGCCACTTGCCCTGCTCCTGCAGGCGCTGGGCCAGGGCTTTCTCGTCAGCCTTCAATTTGGCCGCCGCTTCGGGATTCATGTCGACCGGCAGGTTCACGGTCATTTTTACGTGGAACAGCATAATGCTCTCCTCAGGCTTGATGAATGGCGGTGGATGTCTTGTCGCGGCGGAAGAACGCCAGGCGCTCTTCATCCAGGCTCAGGCCCAGACCCGGGGTGTTCGGCACATGCAGTTCAAAATCGCGATAGACCAGCGGTTCGCTGAGAACGTCTTCGGTCAGCAGCAGCGGGCCGAACAGCTCGGTGTCCCACGCCAGTTTGTTCAGGGTGACGAAGGCATGAGCCGAGGCCATGGTACCCAGGCCACCTTCAAGCATGGTGCCGCCGTACAGGGCGATGCCGGCCGCTTCGGCGATGGAGGCGGTGCGCAGTACGGCACGTGGGCCACCGTTCTTGGCGATCTTCAGGGCAAATACCGAAGCGGCACCTTCGCGGGCCAGGTTGAACGCATCTTCCACGCATTCGATGGATTCGTCGGCCATGATCGGCGCCGGGCTCATGGCATTCAGGCGGGCCATGCCGGCGCGGTTGTTGCGCGAGATCGGCTGTTCGATCAGGTCGATGCCGTTGGTTCCGAGGATCCGGCAGGCACGAATCGCGACGGCTTCGTCCCATGCCTGGTTGACGTCGACCCGCACACTGGCGCGGTCACCCAGGGCTTTTTTGATGGCGATAACGTGGGCCAGATCGCGATTGACCTCACCGGCACCGATCTTCAGTTTGAAGATGCGGTGGCGGCGCAGGTCGAGCATTTTTTCCGCTTCGGCGATGTCTTTTGCGGTGTCGCCGCTGGCCAGGGTCCAGGCCACGGGCAGCGCGTCGCGAACCCGGCCGCCAAGCAATTCGCTGACCGGCAGGCCGAGGCGTTTGCCCTGGGCGTCGAGCAGCGCGGTTTCGATACCGGATTTGGCGAAGGTGTTGCCACGGATGCTGCGCTCCAGGCGCAACATGGCGGCATTGACGTTGCCGCTGTCCTGGCCCATCAACAATGGTGCGAAGTGCGTGTCGATGTTGGTCTTGATGCTGTCCGGGCTTTCATTGCCGTAGGCCAGGCCACCGATGGTGGTGGATTCGCCGATGCCTTCGATGCCGTCGGCGCAACGCACGCGGATGATCACCAGGGTCTGGTTCTGCATGGTGTGCATCGCCAGCTTGTGCGGGCGGATGGTCGGCAGATCGACGATGATCGTCTCGATCGACTCAATGGCTGTTGCAAGCATTTCGATACCCGTCAGGTTCTTGGAGTTCTGGAATCGATTCTCGTACGGCTTTTTTCGCGATGCCAATATAGAATTGGTCTGACTTGATACCTTAAAGGTATGCAACTGATCAGCATCTGGAGGCTCCATGGAACTGCGTCACCTGCGTTATTTCCAGGTATTGGCTCAATCCCTCAACTTCACCCGCGCCGCAGAGCTGTTGCACATCGCCCAACCGCCCCTGAGCCGGCAGATCCAGCAACTGGAGGACGAACTGGGGGTGATGCTGTTGGAGCGCGGCCGACCGCTGAAGTTGACCGACGCCGGGCGGTTTTTCCATGAGCACTCCACCGCCCTGCTCGAACAACTGAACAAGGTCTGCGACAACACGCGGCGTATCGGGTTGGGTGAAAAGACCTGGCTGGGTATCGGTTTTGCGCCGTCGACGCTGTACGGCGTGCTGCCGGAACTGATCCGCCGCTTGCGCAGCGGTGAGCCACTGGAGCTCGAGCTGGGGCTGTCGGAAATGACCACGTTGCAACAGGTGCAGGCGCTCAAGGCCGGGCGCATCGACATCGGTTTCGGCCGGATCCGCATCGACGACCCGGCCATCGTCCAGACCGTGCTCACCGAAGACCGCCTGGTTGCCGCCCTGCCCGCCGGGCACCCGCTGCTCGCCGGTCCCATCAGCCTGCGGGAACTGGCCAAGGAACCCTTTGTGCTGTACCCCGGCAACCCACGGCCGAGTTACGCCGACCATGTGATTGCCCTGTTCGAGTCCTATGGCGTGCGCATCCACGTCGCGCAATGGACCAACGAGCTGCAAACGGCGATCGGTCTGGTGGGGGCAGGCATCGGGGTCACACTGGTGCCGGCCTCGGTGCAATTGCTGCACCGCGACGACATCGGTTTCACGCCATTGCTGGAAGACAACGCCACCTCGCCGATCATTCTCAGCCGACGGGTGGGCGATGTGTCGCCAGGGTTGAACCATTGTTTGCGGATGATTGATGAGCTGTTGCCACCGGCGATTTAAGGCAATAAATACCTGTGGCGAGGGAGCTTGCTCCGCAGGGGCGCGCAGTTGCCCATCTGCACGTTTTCTAATGGGCGTTTGCGCCCCAGATCCAGTTCCAGAACCCCGGCAACTCGACCGGCTGCGAATCGTCGCGCACGGTTCGCGCCATGGCCGCGCGCTGCAACGCGGACTGATCCTCGTAAAACGGCTTGTCGGCGGTTTTCACCCCGGTCTCCCGGGCGCTGTCGAGCAGGATCTGCAGGTATTCGCGGGTATGCCGGGCGGTATAGCGGTTGAGGTCGTGGAAGGTCACCACCACCGGAATGACCCCATCGACCACCGGCAATTCGCCGCGGGCAATGCGTTCGCGAACTTCAGACATCGAGCGCAGCATGTGCGAGCGGCGCYGGGGGCTGGCGTTGAAGCCCCAGATCTTGCCGTCATTGGCGCTCAAGTCGGTGAGCAGCACGTGCAGGCCATGCCGCTGATAGGCGGCGAAGGTGCGTTTGTCGTAGTTCCAGAATGGCGGGCGCAGCAGAACTGGCGGGGCACCGGTAATCGCGGCGATGTCGGCGCTGCCATCGGTCAGGGACTGTTCCAGCTCCTGGGGCTCCAGCGAGCGATGATTGGTGTGCCAGGGCGTGGCGGTGTGGAAGCCCAGGATATGACCTTCGGCGTGTTCGCGGCGCATGATGTCCCGACCCAACTCGCTACCGCCGGCTCGCGGCGCACGGGTTTGCACGAAGAACACGGCTTTGATGCCCGGTTGCAGCGGGTTTTGCGCCAGGCTCTCGAGCACCGTGACGGTCGGATTCCACCAGCTCGATGCACTGGGACCGTCATCGAAGGTCAACAGAAAGCGGATGGGGGGTTGTGCACTCAGACGCTGTTCGGTCTGCGGGGTCATTTCGATGGGCGCCGCAATGCACCCCAGCAGACCTACTGCCAAGGCGCACACCGTTAAACACTTGAACAACTGTTTCATCTTTTGCCTTGGGTCAGACCATCACGGTCGCTGCTTCAACTGGCAGGAATCCTTCGCCCGTTCATCCGTCGCTGGCCCGCATCGAGACGGCGGGCCGAGGTTGGATAAGGTACACAGAGTTTGGTTCCAGTGCTTGCCAAGCCCGTTTCGTCGCCACCAACTAAACTGAAAAAAATGCTCAACCAGGGTGTCAGGCCATGTGCGGACGACTGTCGCAATACCGTGGAATCCACGACTTCGTGGCGGTGCTGAGCATCCCCGACGCGCTGATCAACCGCGTCGGTAACGAACCCTTGGCGCACTACAACGCCGCGCCCACCACGCCACTCGCCCTGCTGCATCTGGAGAACGAGCGGCTTCATGCCGACTTGGTGCGCTGGGGTTGGCGACCGCACTGGGCGACGGATCGCACGGAGCCGGTCAATGCCCGGGTCGAAAAAGTCGCCCACGGTCCGTACTTCCGGGCGATCTGGCCCCATCGCGCGATCTGCCCGATTGATAACTGGTTCGAATGGGTCGACGCCGGTGACGGTAACAAACAGCCGTGGTTGATCCGGCGACGGAACCGGGCTCCGGTTTTCTGTGCGGCGATCGGCCAGTACCCCATCGGCGGAGCCCCTCACAGAGAGCACGACGGTTTCGTGATCCTGACGGCCGACAGCGCAGGCGGCATGCTTGACGTGCATGACCGACGACCGGTGGTGTTCTCACCCGAGCTGGCGCGGGAATGGCTGGACCCGGCCACGCCCAAGGAACGAGCCGAGGAAATGGCGTTATCCCAGGGCGAGGTCAGTGATGTATTTGAGTGGTACAAGGTCGACAAGGCCGTTGGCAATGTCAGGAACCAGGGCGCCGCGCTGATTAAAGAAATTCCATGAACCTGTCAATAACGACAAAGCCCCGCTCAATGGCGGGGCTTTGTCGTATTCGCGTGCCGGTCAGAACTTGCGGTCAGGCTCTGACAGTTCCTTACCGTCGTCAGGATGCTTCCAGTCCGGTACCGAACGTTTCTGCTGCTCAATCTCTTCTTCCGTGGGTTCGTCCTCGTCTTCTTCCAGGTCCGGTTGCTTGGGTTCATTGGCCATGTTCACCTCGCTTCCTGAAGGGATCGGTCATCAACTTAAGCTTAGATCAGTTCCCCTGCCCCGCTCAAAGCCACCAGCGCAACAAAAAGAAGAAGCCCATGCTCAACAGCATGCTGAGCAACGTATTGCGCGTGTAAACCACCAGCCCGACCGCCACCAGCGAGCTGATCAGATAGGGATTGTCCCAGTGCAGGTTCAGCTGTTTTTCCGGCATGAACACAATCGGCCCACAGATCGCGGTCAACATGCCCGGCACGGCAAACCCGAGAAACTGCCGGGCATTGCTGCTCAAGCGCACCGGCAATCGCGGTTCCAGAAAAACATAGCGGTTGAGGAACACCAACACGCCCATTCCGACAATCACTGCCCAGACCATCATGTGCGTCCACCGTAGAATTTATTGCAGACAAACCCCGCGGTCATCCCCGCCAGCCCCGAGAGCACCAGCGCCGAGCCCCATTGCCAGTAGCTGAACAGCACCGAACAGAACAGCGACACCGCCACGCACACCACGGTCGGCACGTTGCGCACCACCGGGGTGATCAGGGCAATGAAGGTGGCCGCGATGGAGAAATCCAGGCCCAGGTGCTCAAGGCCGGGAATGCTGCTGCCAAGCACAATCCCCGCCAGGGTGAACAGGTTCCAGGCGATGTAGAACGTCAGGCCCACGCCCAGGGCGTACCAGCGGTTGAACTGCTGTTTGTCGTGCTGGCTGGTCAAGGCGAACAACTCGTCGGTGAGCAAAAAACCCAGGCCCGCGCGCCAGCGCCCCGGTAAAGGAGCAATCACCGAGCGCATGCTCATGCCGTAAAGCAGATGCTGGGAGGTCAGCAGCAACGTGGTCAGCAAGATCGAAAAAATCCCGGCACCGCCCTTGAGCATGCCAATGGCCACCAGTTGCGCGGCGCCGGCAAACACAATGCCCGACAAACCCTGACCTTGCAGGGGCGTGAGGTTGGCTTCGATGGCCATGGATCCGGCCAGCAAGCCCCAGGGCGCGGTGGCCAGGGACAACGGCATGATCGCCGCAGCGCCGCGTAAAAAGGCACTGCGGGGCATGAGTGAGTTGGACATAACGTTCTACAGACAGGGAAAGACCCCGGACTGTGCCAGCAGTCGCGGCCCAAGGCTTGAACAATCTTGCTCAATGATACGACTGTGTGCCATTCATCGGCTGCCCGCTTGATTCAGCAAAGTGGTAACAACATGATGGCGCTGCATTTTCATCGAGGCAGGCCCTTCATGAGTTCAGTGGATACCGACAGCGACGTTTATAAAACCCTGCTTGAGTCGACCCGGGCGATTCCCTGGCGCATCGACTGGAAAACCATGACGTTCAGCTACATCGGACCACAGATCGAAGAATTGCTGGGCTGGAAGCAGGACAGTTGGGCGTCGGTCAACGACTGGGTCGAGCGCATGCACCCGGATGATCGCGACTACGTGATGGACTTCTGCGTCTCGCAATCGCGCGCCGGTATCGATCACGAAGCCGACTATCGCGCACTCACCGAAAGCGGCGAGTACGTGTGGATCCGCGATGTGGTGCACGTCGTGCGCAAGGGCGGTGAAGTCGAGGCGCTGGTGGGCTTCATGTTCGATATCAGCGAGCGCAAGAAAACCGAAGAACACCTGATCCGCCTGCAAAAGCAGCTTGAAGAGTATTCCTTCCAGGACGGCCTGACCGGCATCGCCAACCGGCGCATGTTCGACACCGTGCTGGAACGCGAGTGGAACCACGCCCAGCGCACCGGCCTGCCATTGTCGGTGCTGGTGCTGGATATCGATTACTTCAAGCAATACAACGACCATTACGGCCACATCAAGGGCGACGAATGCCTGCGCCGCGTGGCCCAGACCTTGTCCCTGGCGGCGAACCGGCCACGGGATTTCATTGCGCGGATCGGCGGTGAAGAGTTTGTCTGGCTGCTGCCGGAAACCGATGCCGAGTCCGCGCGGATGGTGGCGCACAAATGCCTGCACCTGATTCGCCAGCAGCAGATTCCCCATGAGTTTTCCAGGGTGTCGAACTTGCTGAGCGTCAGCCTCGGTGCCGGCACCACCGGCGTTTCAGTGCATGCCACGGCGCTGGAATTCGTCGAACAGGTCGATCAGCTGCTCTACAAGGCCAAGCACAATGGCCGGATGCGCGCCGAGTTCGCTGATTTTCGTGGTTGACAAACGGCGCGCCGGCTCTTAAAACTGGGCGCCTCACTCAGGGTGTAAGCAAGTATGTCCGCAACCTTCAACCTCAACACTTCCGTCATTGGCTTGATTGCCAAGGCGCAAGGTTGCGTTGCGCACGCCCTCAAATCGAAGAAACAGTCGCTCATGTGACCGGGGCGCGCTGTCCCGTCAGATGAGCTGACAGGACATTGAGCGCGACGGACCACCCTCCCCTTGCTTACTCTCCTTCCATGCCCCTGACGGTGACGAAATCGGTCAACCATCAGGAGAAAGTGCATGTCTGCGTTTCAAGGTATCTGGGTTCCACTGGTCACACCGTTCCATAACGGCGCCATCGATTTCGCCGGCTTGCGGCGGCTGGTCAGCCATTTGCTGGAAAAAGGTGTCGACGGCCTCATCGTTTGCGGCACCACCGGCGAGCCGGCGGCGATGGGCAAACATGAGCAACTGGCGGTGCTGGATGCCGTGCTGGAACTGGCGCCGGCGCAACGGGTGGTCATGGGCCTGGCCGGAAACAACCTGACCGAGTTGTTGCAATTCCAGAGCGAGATCCTCGAGCGCCCGGTGGCTGGCCTGCTGGTGCCGGCGCCGTATTACATCCGACCGTCCCAGGCCGGCCTCGAAGCGTTTTTCCGCACGGTCGCCGATGCCTCCAGTGTTCCGCTGATTCTCTACGACATCCCTTACCGTACCGGCGTGGCCTTCGAACAGGCGACCCTGCTCAACATCGTCGCCCACGAGCGCATCGTCGCCATCAAGGATTGCGGCGGTAATTTTTCGAACACCCTCGCCTTGCTCAACAGCGGCCATGTCGACGTGCTGTGCGGCGAAGACAACCAGATCTTCAACGCCCTGTGCCTGGGTGCCAAAGGCGCGATTGCCGCGTCGGCGCATGTCCATCCCGAACTGTTCGTGCAATTGCACCGGCAGATCCGCGACAACCAATTGGCTGAAGGCCGCGCCACGTTTTTCCGTTTGCTGGCGCTGATCAACAGCCTGTTCCTGGAGCCCAACCCGGCCCCGGTAAAAACCGCACTGGCCCTGCAAGGCTTGATCGGTGACGAACTGCGCGCACCGATGCAGCGCAGCAGTGAATCGATGACCGAGCGTTTGAAAGGCGTGCTCAGCGCATTGGGCCGCGACAATCGATAGAGCGCCCGTCACCGGCCCGAGTACCATGGAGCGATTCGTTCAGCCTTCAGGGGCACCGACATGCTGTACCGAATCGCCGCCGACGGGCTGATGCTGTTTCACTTGCTGTTCATTGTGTTTGTGTTATTCGGCGGGTTGCTGGTACTCAAATGGCGCCACCTGATCTGGTGGCATCCGCCCGCTGCGCTGTGGGGTATGGCGGTGGAATTCTTCCACCTGCCCTGCCCGCTGACCGACTGGGAAAACCACATGCGTCATGGGGCCGGGCAATCCGGCTATGGCGGTGGATTCATCGAGCATTACATTTGGCCGGTGATTTATCCGGCCGGGCTGACGCCCGGCATTCAGTTGGGATTGGGCGCCGTGGTGTTGGTAATCAACGTGCTGGTCTATCTTCGATTGATCCGGCAATGGGCTGCCTGAATCTTCAACCAGCCAGACGGTCGCGCCCTGGGCTGATGGCTGGTTCAGGGAACGGACCGGTTTGCCTGACGCCCGCCCCTCAGTTGGCAATCACGCTCATGTTCCGCCCACTGGCCTTGGCCACGTACAGCGCCTTGTCTGCCGCACCAAACAAGTCTTCGGGGCGGACCTGGGAATCGGCATTGCTGGCACACACGCCGACGCTGACAGTCACGGTACCTTGCGGGCTGTCACTATGAGCAATTTCGGCCTGTAGCACCGCGCGGCGGATTTTCTCCGCCACCAGAAATGCCCCCACGTAATCGGAGCCAGGCAGCACCACGGCGAACTCTTCGCCACCATAACGGGCGGCCAGGTCACCGGGGCGCTTGATGTTGTCCGTGATGATCGCACTGACCTTGCGCAAACACTCATCACCGGCCAGGTGGCCGTAGCGGTCGTTGAACGGTTTGAAATGATCGACATCGATCATCAGCAGCGCCAACCCGGCCTGGCTGCGTCGGGCGCGCCCCATTTCGGCATCGATGAAAGCGTCGAGCTGACGCCGGTTGGCCAACCCCGTCAGCCCGTCCTTGAGGGCCAGGCCCTCGAGGTTGCGATTGACCTCCAGAAGCTTGTCCTGGGTGTCCAGCAACTCGACCTGCACCAGATTCTGCTGCTTCATCAGCTTGATAAGCCGCAACCCCAGTACCCCGAGAAAACTCAGCAACAGCGTGACGATGCAGACGCTGAGCAGGGTTTCCCGGCGCCAACCGGCAAGCACTTCATCCTTGTTCAGCGCGGTAAAAACGATCAGCGGATAATCCTCGACCCGGCGGTACCCTATCACCCGCTCGACACCATCGACAATCGACCTGATCGTCGCCGTACCCGTGTCGCCCTTGGGCAACAACTGAGTGAACAATGGGCTCTTGGCGAGGCTGGAGCCGATATCCGTCTCCTTGAAGGGTCTGCGGATGACAATGCTGGAATTGTCGGCGATCAGGTTGATCACGCCATTACTGCCCATGTCGATGCTGTCGTAGAGTTGCAGGAAATGGCTGAGGTAAATCGTCGCCAGCGCCACGCCGGCAAAGCTGCCATCGGGATGATTGACCCGGCGCGAAACCGTCATGATCCATTCACCGGTTGAACGGCTCTTGATCGAAGGCCCGATGTGCGGCCCGCGGCTGGGGTTGTCGCGATGGAAGATGAAGTATTCGCGGTCGGAATTGTTGACGCCGGTCTGGCCGGCGCCATTGGAGTTGGCGATCCACTGCCCTTTTTCGTCGTAAACGAACAGGCCGTGGAGCTGGCTCAACTCACGGCGCTGGACGTTGAGCAATTTTGGCAGCCGGGATTGATCCACTCCTTCGTGCTCCAGACGATCGACCAGGGTGAACAGCAGCGTGTCGGCCTGCTTGATCGTTGCCTGCGCTTGCGAGGCCAGGCTCTGCGCAAGGTTGGACATCTCCACTTCCTTGTCATGCAGCAGGTACTGGCGTGAACTCCAGACCTCCCAGATCACGATAGCCATCATCGACAGGCACACCGCCGCCAGCAGGATCACCGCCGAACGGAGTTTGAGTCGGGGCACGGCTGGCCGGAGCATTTCAATAGGATCGTTGATCGACGGATGTCGCATGGTGCTCCCTGATTGTCTGTGACAGGGCGAGTCTTCCTGATCGCCGCTTTAGCTCACTATGCCTGCTACAGGCCTGCAATGATGTTAGCGCGTCGCCTGCTTTACCGCCTCCAGCCACGCCGGATCAAGCCACGTCTGCCCGGGATCGATGCCCAGCGCTTGCATCCGCGCCTTATGTTGGTCCATTTCGTGGATCAACTGGCCATGGTCGCTTGAGTTACCATCGAGCTGATGCATCTGGTTCAACCCCAGATGGTAGAAACGCAACAGCTTCATGGCAACCGGATCACCCTGTTCCACGGCCGCCGTTACATGATGCATGACATTGGTGATGCTCATCAGGCTACGCTTGAGCTGCCAACTGTAGACCGCCGGCGCCATCCATGCCTGGCGCCAGAATACTTTGCGCATCAGCGCCGCCATCGCCAGCACGGCCACAAACACGCCACCGACGTTGAAGCGCAGATTTTCGCCCCCCGGCGTGCCGAACAGAGCCACCGCCGCCGTGGACAGAATCATCGCCAGCGCCAGAAAGATCAGGGCAATGATGACCGTGCTGCGCCGCGTCTGTTGCCGGTAGGTGTCGGCGTTCATCGGCTGGATTTCGAACATTGCGTCGGGTTTCCTGAGCTTCAATGGTAAAAAGGGGTCCGGGACAAAAAGACAGCAGGCCATTATCGCCTCTGCGAGGGATTTAGCTATGCTGGGGCTTCTTTTCATCTGTTCATCGTCAGCGGGGGACATGGCGAGACCATGCAGTTCGTGCCATCTTCTTTCATGAATACACATTATTCGGATGTCATTCGTGGTTGCTGTGTGAATGACATCGTTTTAAGGATCATTGAATGACCCAACGCCAAGTTATCGACGCCTCCGTCAGCCCCAAAGGCAGCCTGGAAACGCTCTCGCAGCGGGAAGTCCAGCAATTGAGCGAAGCCGGTTCCGGCAGCACCTACACCCTCTTCCGCCAGTGCGCCCTGGCCATCCTCAACACTGGCGCCCATGTCGACAACGCCAAGACCATTCTTGAAGCCTATAAAGATTTTGAAATCCGCATTCACCAGCAGGACCGCGGCGTACGCCTGGAACTGCTGAACGCCCCGGCCGACGCCTTCGTTGACGGCGAAATGATCGCCAGCACCCGGGAAATGCTGTTCAGCGCCCTGCGTGACATCGTCTACACCGAAAACGAACTCGACAGCCAACGCATCGACCTGAGCAACTCCCAGGGCATCAGCGACTACGTCTTCCACCTGCTGCGCAACGCCCGCACCCTGCGTCCCGGTGTCGAACCGAAGATCGTGGTGTGCTGGGGCGGGCATTCGATCAACACCGAAGAATACAAATACACCAAGAAAGTCGGCCATGAACTGGGCCTGCGCAGCCTGGACATCTGCACCGGTTGCGGCCCCGGCGTGATGAAAGGCCCAATGAAAGGCGCAACCATCGCCCACGCCAAGCAACGCATCCACGGCGGCCGCTACCTGGGCCTGACCGAGCCGGGGATCATCGCCGCCGAAGCGCCGAACCCGATCGTCAACGAACTGGTGATCCTGCCGGACATCGAAAAACGCCTGGAAGCCTTCGTCCGCGTCGGCCACGGCATCATCATCTTCCCGGGCGGTGCCGGGACGGCCGAAGAGTTCCTGTACCTGCTCGGCATCCTGATGCACCCGGACAATAAAGGGCTGCCCTTCCCGGTCGTCCTCACCGGGCCGAAACATGCCGCGCCGTACCTGGAACAACTGGACGCGTTCGTCGGCGCCACCCTGGGCGATGCCGCCAAGCGGCTCTATCAGATCATCATCGATGACCCGGCCGAAGTGGCGCGCCAGATGACCCAGGGCCTCAAAGCGGTCAAGCAATTCCGTCGCGAGCGCAACGATGCGTTTCACTTCAACTGGCTGCTGAAAATCGACGAAGGCTTCCAGCGCCCGTTCGACCCGACCCACGAAAACATGGCCAACCTGAAGCTGAGCCTCGACCTGCCGTCCCACGAACTGGCGGCCAACCTGCGCCGCGCGTTCTCCGGCATCGTCGCCGGCAACGTCAAGGACAAGGGCATCCGCCTGATCGAAGAGCACGGGCCGTACCAGATCCGTGGCGACGCGGCGATCATGCAGCCGCTGGACCTGCTGCTCAAAGCCTTCGTCGCCCAGCACCGCATGAAACTGCCGGGTGGGGCGGCGTATGTGCCGTGTTATCGAGTGGTGGCGTAGCCAATCTGGTCCACACGCTGTGGTGAGGGGGAGCTTGCCCTCTCACCACAATGGATCACCACATCCTGACAAACACAAATTCCTGTGGCGAGGAAGCAAGCTCCCTCGCCACATTGGTGGTGTGAGCCAGAGGACTATTCGTCGGCTGTCGGACCGTCATCGCGAGCAAGCTCGCTCCCACAGGGACCGGGGACATCCGTAAAACTCTGGTCGGCTATCAAGCCGCCATCGCGAGCAGGCTCGCTCCTACAGTTGATCCGGGTATGCCTGCGAGAGATTGGTCGGCTGGCAGGCCGCCATCGCGAGCAAGTCGGATCGCCGCACCGTCGCTCCCACAGAAGAGCAAAAGCAGATCGGCGTACATCCACGCTCTTCACCACTCAACAGGCCGAGCGTTAGCTCGCCTGCAGCTTTTGATCTTGATCCACCCGCCCCCTCGGGAGGCTGAGTGGAGGTGTTCATCCGGGGATTGGCGCGCAGCGCCGTTCGACGCAGTCGAACTCATTGCATGTAGGTCGAAGCGATGCCGACCGGAGGGCAATGCCCCCGGATGAATGCCGGAGCGAAGGAACCCCGAGCCTCAGCGAGGGGCCGGACGTAAGGGGCGAGACTTTTTGGTTCCTTTTGTGTCGTTCGGTGCGTTTGACAAAAGGGACCCGCCGTCAGAGCGAAACCCTAAGCGGCCGTTACCGCAGGAATGGATATGTACTCAGTCAGCAAAACATAGGTCGGCTGTCAGGCCGCCTTCGCGAGCAAGCTCGCGAAGGCCATTCAAGGCTGCAATGCCTGAGGCGAGGTGGACGGGTCTTTCGGCGGCCCGCCGGAATCTTCGAGGGAGACTTTCTCGGCCACGAACTGCCAGTCCTTGTAGCTGGCCATGCCGTTGAAGTCCGACCACTCGCTGGGAAAATTCACCTGCTTGAGCGGCTTCTCTGTGGACGGGCAGTACACACCGCTGATCCGTCCGTCGATACCGCGTATCAGCTCCCATTCGCCACCTGTCATCGGCTCCGGGTACAACCGCCGGATATGGTGCCTGGCCGTCGGGAAACGCTCGTCCTGCAACAGGTCCGCCAGCTCTTTCGGGTACTGGGCCACACCGGGCGAACTGCGGTAATAGCTGCGCAGCGCCTGGGCATATTGCGTACCGGCCCAGAGCAACTGGTTTTCGCGATCGCGGCGCGCAGCGGTGGCCCACAATTCGCCGGCACTGGCCAGGCCCAGGCCCATCACGACGATCAGAAACAGCACACCCAGGTAGGTAAAGCCATCCTGACCCGATGGCTTACCACTCGGAATAAAGGCTGCCATCTCGCGCCCTCCCGCCGGCCCCACTCTTGATATCGGCCACCCCGCCCGCCACGCCATCCGGTGGCGCGACTATGACCCAGGTGTCCTTGCGCTCGGAAATCGGGTCCAGCGGCTGGCTTCGCAGGTAGCGCAGTTCGACCAGCTGTTCGATGGAGTCCGGATAACGCCCGGTGTCTCCATAGTAGTGATCCAGCGCCTCGCGCATGGACGACAGGCTCTGGTGCAAGGTGGTCTCTTTGGAGGCCTCCAGGCTGTTGAAGTAGCGTGGCAAGGCGATCGTCATCAGGGTCGCGATGATTGCCATGACCACCATCAGTTCAATGAGGGTAAAACCCTTTTGCCGACGCATAGGCTCACCACTCTCGGTAGGCGATGCCGTTGAGACCCTTGCCCCGGGCCTTGGAGTAAACGTCATAGACGTCCTGGCCCTCCCGCGGGCTCTCAGCGGAACTGTCATAGGAACGCAGGCCCCAGCCACCTCCGTCATCACGCTTGACGGTTGCCAGCGGGTCACGGGGGATGCGCCGCAGGAAATAGAACTTGGCACCCTTGGCGCTGCGCACGTCACGCACACCATCGACCAGCACATTCAGGTTCGGCGGGTAGCCGTTGCTGTCGAGCGACTTCTCGATGTAGCCGGCGTCGAAGGCGCGTTTGTAGGCATCGATGCCATCGCGGATCTGGTACAGCGCGGTCCGCAGTTCCTGCTCTTTGCCCCGGCGTACCACCGTCTCGGTCAGCGGTGCGGCCATGCCGGCCAGCAGGCTGACCAGGGCGAGCGTCACCACGACTTCGATCAGGCTGAAACCGCGTTGTGAGGCGTTCATGATCAAGGCTTCCCAACAGTAACGGTGGTGGCGATCGGTGCGCTCATGGGGCCGGTCTGAACCGTCGTGCTGCTCATCGAGCGGTCCGGTGCCTGGATGTGCATGCTGGTTTCGGTACCGGTCGGGAATTCCATGTCGGACGGGCTCTGGTACGGCAGGTTGCGCACGATCCGCGGGGTGATCGACAGCACCAGTTCGGACTTGCTGACGTCGTCCTTGTTGCTGCCGAACAGGCGACCCAGGCCGGGAATGTCGCCCAGGCCCGGGATCTTGTTGCCGGTGGCGCCGTGGTCGTTGCGCACCAGCCCGGCGAGGATCTGGGTTTCGCCGTCATGCAGACGCAAGGTGGTCTGGGCGKTGCGGGTATCGACCTGGACCGGAATGGTGCCCTGAGCTGTCGGCGTCAGCGGCGTGGCGTTACTGACTTCCAGCGCGATCTTGATCGCCACTTCGTTGTTCAGGTGCACGATGGGCTGCACTTCGAGCTTGAGACCGACGTCGAGGTAGGTCACGCTTTCGGTGATCACCGGACCCTGGGTCGAAGGCACCGAGGTGGCGCTGATGATTGGCACACGCTGACCGATGTGGATACGCGCCTGTTCGCGGTTACTCACCCGGATCACCGGGCTGGCCAGGGTGTTGACGTCTTTGTCCTGGGCGTTGATCTGGGCCTGCGGCGATGGCGAGATGGTAATCCGGCCGGAATTGATGCCCTTGAGCTGATCGAGAATGGTCACTGGCGAGCCGTCGCTGTTGATCACACCGAAGGTGTTGGGCCATTGCAGGCCAAGGTCGAGAATGCGTTGGCGGGCGACTTCCATCACTTCCACTTCCAGCACCACTTCCGGGTTGGACTGGTCCTGCGATTGCAGGAGCTTTTCCGCCATGCGCACCGCGTCACCGGTATCGCGCATGGTCAGGGTATTGAGGCGCTCGTCAACGAACACGTCGCGGGTCTTGAGCATGGTCTTGATCATGTTCAGCGCCGTGTTGGCATCGATGCTGGTCAGGTAGAAGGTGCGCATCACCAGCTCCTGATAGTCCTTGAGCTTCTGTGGTGAGTCCGGGTAGATCAGCAAGGTGTTTTCATTCACCACTTTCTGATGCAACTGGTTCTGTTGCAGCAACAGTTCCACGGCGTCTTCGATACGCACCTCACGGACGAAGATGGTGGCTTTCATGTCCGGGCGCAGGTCCTTGTCGAAGATGAAGTTCAGGCCGGCGACCTGGGACAGCACTTCGAAAATGGTTTTCAGGTTGGCGTCGCGAAATTCCAGGGTCACCGGCCGGTCCAGGCGTGTACGCAACTGCGGGTACGGCACCACGTTGCGGCTCTGCACCAGGCGGATGCTGTCTTGCAGTTCCAGGGCGCCGTCGTTCTTCGGGTCCAGTTCGAGAATCTGTTTGACCTGGCGGTCGGCACCGTAGATGTCACCGCGACGCAGGTCGCTACGGGCCAGTTCGAGTTTCTCGTCCATGCTGCGCAGGTAGTCGAGCTGACGCAGGGAATCCTGGGCACGGCGGTTGTTCGGTTCAATGTTCAAGACCCGGCTGTAAGTCATGCGGGCCCCGGCGAAATTACGCTGGGCCCGGTCCATGTCTGCCTGGGTCAGCAGCGCCGTCACGGCGCGGGCCCGACCGCTGTTAAGGGCCATGTGCAAATCGGTATCGCGAGGGTTTTCACGCAATCCCTGTTCGATGCGGGCCAGACCGGCTTCGTACTGGCCGGATTCCATCAGGGCGGAAGCTTCGTCCCTGGCGATCTGCGCCGAACTGCACGCGGCCAGCCCTGCACAGAGACACAGGCTCATCAGCAAACGGGATTTGTTCATTCCGTACTCCCCACAGACAAGGTCTGCACTAAATGCAGAGGTAGGTAGACCAGGCTCAGTTCCTCATCGGAAATCCGCTCGATCCGCCAGGTTTCGTCGATGACATCCCCTTTGCGCACGACGTATATTTTTTCGCCGTTCTGCAAAAACACCTGCAGATCGGAACGGTCATCCAGCCTGCCGACAAACTGGAAGGGCAACGGCGGTGCAGTGGGGACTTGCACCACCGGCGCCGCGACGACCGGTTGTTCAGTGACGGTGCCCGGGACCGCCGCCGCTTTCCAGCTGCGGGCGGCGAACAAATCGCCTGCCGGGCTCAGGTCCTTGATCGGCGCTTGCGCCGCGGCGCTCGATGCAGCCGACGATGCGCCTGGGGCATTGCCCTTGGCTGGCGTGGCTACGGTGGCCACCACAGGGTCACTGTCGTCAGCCTGTTTTAAGAATTCGGGGAACCAGGCCAGCGCTGCCGCTACAGCGAAGAACGCGACCCAACCCACCACTCGCTTGGTATTCATCATGACCTCGACAGGTAAAGGGTCATGCGGATCCGCCCGGTCAGTTCGGTATCGGCGATTTTCTTGCGCTGAAACTCCACATCCTCCAGTACCACCGCCGGCAACTGGCCGAGCAAGGCGTGCAGGAAGCGCCGCAGTTGCGGATAGCTGCCACGTACCGGCAGCAGAATCTGATAACGGGCCAGGTGTGTCTTGGGGTCCACGCCCAGAGAGTATTCACCCCGGGACAAGGTGATGCGCTCCTGAGCAGCCAGGGCGTAGATCTTGTCGATGGCCACGGTGGCCTGAGGCTGGGACGGCAACTTGCTGCGGAAATCGTCGAGCTGGCGCTGCGGCACCACCGGCGCAGCCACGGTGCCGTCTTCGACCTTGGCCAGATACTCGGTAGCCTCGCGAGTCTGCTGGCTGAGGCTTTGCAGCGACTCCCAGTCCGGCAGCAACCCGACCAGGCCATAGCTCAGCGCCAGTACCAGCATGGCCAACCCTGCCAGCCCCGGAACGCCCAGGCCTTGCAGGTATTCGTGGACGATCAATTTATGGATTTGCATCGCCGATCTCCCAGGTAGCCGACAGGTTGAACTGCACCGGGTGTTCCGGCACGTTGGCGACAATTTCGTGGCTCAGCAGCGACACGTCGGACAACTCGTCGCTGGCTTCGAGACGGCGGTGGAAATCGAGCATGGCCTCCAGGTCCAGCGCCTCGGCGCTGATCCGCACCTGGCCTTTGCGGGCGTCCGGGGTCAGGGTCAGCAGGGCAATGTTGTCCCGCGGCATGGCTTCGAGGGTGGCGAACAAACGTTCCCAGGGACGGCGCAACTGCTGGGAGACCTTGCGCATTTCGGCCAGGTTCTGCGCCTGCTCGCGGATTTGCGCCGGGGTCAGGCTGAGCTTGCTGCCGGTATCGCCGGTGAGCACCCGCTGCGTGGTTTGCAGGTGGCCTTGCTGTTGTTCGGCCTCGTTGCTCAGGTGCTGTTGCACCAGAATGCACGTGAGTGTCAGCACCATGCCACCCGCCAGCAGGCTCCAGCCCAAGGGACCTGCGCGACGGCGCGGCTGAAAGTCGAGCATCAGGGGGCGCATGTCAGGCCACCGCCCGAGACATGACGTACAGGCAATCGCGAACGGCTGTCCGGTCTTCTTCGAGGTTGCGCAGATGCACACCGGGCACGTCGGGAGGCGAATCAATGCGCGCCGGTGCATGCAGGTAGACATTCAAAGGTCGTTCGCTCGAGCAAGCCTGCAACTGGTTTTCACGGCCGATCAACGCAGTCAGCGCGGCATCACTGTCGCTGCTGCCCACCGAACGCACCGAGGCCCAGCGCCCTTCCCGGGCCAGCAGCAAAACGCTGCGTACCGGTTCGGCGACCACGAACAGGAAGTCCCCGGCATCAAAGCTTTTATCGAAATGGTTGAACGCCGCCATCAGGTACGGCTGCACCGAACGCAGGCGCAATCCGCGCGCGCTGACCAGGGTGCGCAGGCGTTCGAGCAAGTCCTGGGGCAGCGCGGTGGCGATGCGGTCGTAACCGGCGGGCTCAGGCGAGAGCACCAGGCTCCAGGGTTGCGTCGGGGCACCGTAGAGGTCTTCGAAACACAGTTGGGCGAAGCCGAGCAATTCGGCCGGGCTGCTGATCTGCTCACTCCAGGGCACCAGGCAATAGCGGCTGAAGTGCCCGGAGATCACCACGGTCAGTTCCGCCCTGGCAACGGTGTGATCGGCCAGCAAATGGTCGAGGGTGTCCAGAGCCACCGTCCAGGCCTGGAAGCCTTCGTCGATGTAACCGACGCTGCCCAGCCAACGGGTTGCACTGCCTTGCCGTTGTCCCAGACCAACACCGCTGGCGCCAAGCACGGCGACGAATTGCTCACGAGACAAAAGTGACACGATTGATCTCCTCGAGAGTGGTCCGGCCTTGTTCCACCATCTCCAGCGCCGACTCGCGCAACAGGCGCAAGCCACGTTTGCAGGCATGGGCCTTGATTTTCGAAATAGGTTGGCGCTCGACGATCATTTGCCGCAGTTCGTCGTCCAGGTGCAGCAGCTCGGCAATCGCGCTACGCCCGCGATAACCGGTGCCCCGGCAATGCCCGCAGCCCTTGCCGTGGACGAACCGGTAATGAGCGACCTTGTGCCGATCAAGCCCCGAGACCTCCAGCTCTTCTTCTGTCGGGCTGTAAGGACTGCTGCAACTGGTGCAGACCAGGCGGATCAACCGCTGGGCCAACACGGCATTGAGTGCCGAGACCAGGCTGTAGGGGTCGATTTCCATCTGGGTGAAACGGCCGATCACGTCGAACACGTTGTTGGCGTGAATGGTGGTGAACACCAGGTGACCGGTGAGCGCCGATTGCACGGCGATCTGTGCGGTGTCCGGGTCACGGATTTCACCGACCATGATCTTGTCCGGGTCATGGCGCAGGATCGAGCGCAGGCCCCGGGCGAACGTCAGGCCTTTCTTCTCGTTGACGGGGATTTGCAGCACGCCCGGCAGTTGATACTCCACCGGGTCTTCGATGGTGATGATCTTGTCCACGCCGTGGTTGATCTCGGTGATCATCGCGTACAGGGTGGTGGTCTTGCCGCTACCGGTAGGCCCGGTCACCAGCACCATGCCATAGGGTTCGGCGGCCAGCCGGCGCAGCTGGCGCAGGGTTTCTTCTTCAAAGCCCAGGGCCTGCAATTGCACGCCACAGACCTTGTCGGCGAGGTCCTGTTTGTCGAGCACCCGCAGCACCGCGTCTTCGCCGAAAATGCTCGGCATGATCGACACCCGGAAGTCGATCTGCCGGCCTCTGATGCCGATCTTGAAGCGACCATCCTGAGGCACGCGTTTTTCGCCGATGTCCAGTTCGGCCATGATCTTGACCCGGGAAATCACCTGCTCGGCGAACTCGCTGCCCTGGATCTTGCTGATGTTGTTGAGCACGCCGTCGATCCGGTACTTGATGACCAGACCGCTGCCGGTGGTGCCGAGGTGGATGTCGCTGGCGTGCATTTTCAGCGCGTCGTACAGGGTCGAGTTGACCAGTTTGACCACCACGCTGGAATCTTCGCTGATGCTGGTCAGGGACAGGCTTTGCAGGTTATCGATCTCGGCGCCGGCGTCGCTCTGGGCGTTGAGCGACTCCACCGCATGGAAGCTTTCTTCGTGACGCGCCAGATAGGCCTTCAGGTCATCGGCATGCACCAGGTACAGCGGCGCGCCTTGCAGGCATTCATCGATCCAGGCCAGGCGCGCACTGTCGAAGGGGTCGGCGAACGCACCGATGACCGCATCGTTATGACGCAGCAGGATGAATTCGCGCTTGAGGCATTGGGCCAGGGTCACCCGGTCGAACACCGGCGTGGATTTGAACAGGCTGTCGGTGTCGAGCACCGGATAGTGCAAGGTGACGCCCAGGCACTGGATGAAGGGCATGGGAGCCAGCTCACTCGACGCTGCGAGGGCATCGAGCATCCGCTCGCCGGAACTGGTCGCCAGGGCCCGGGCCTGGGCCAGTTGTTCACTGGTGAAGCGAGTCGGTACACATTCCGGTTGCGCCGGTTCTATTGCAAGGGATAGACGGTCCATGGCTTGCTCTCCAACGCCCGGGGCTTTGAGCCCTGTCGGCGCGGCGAGCCATTTCGGCGGGGGCCGGAACGTCCTGTCGCGCCACTACTCCCCGGTGAGCAATTGTTCGTCGTCCGGTGCCATGGAGGCCGATGTGTTTTTTCGGCGATCTGCAAGCACCCAACTACCATCGTACAACTGCAGCGGGAAACTTTCGGTCTTGCTCTGGCGTCGTTCGACGAACCCTTCGCAAGTGCTCACACCCGATTTGGGGTCGCGCCGCCGGCCCAGAAGATCAAGCACTGCACGGGCCAACTCCGCCAATGGAAAGGGTTTGAACAGGATATGGCTGACTCCCATTTGCCGGGCCCGCTCGCAGACTTCTGCGGTGGGATGCCCTGTGATCAGCACAAAATGACAAATCCTGTTCTGGCGGACGACATCGAGCACCTGAAAGCCTTCCATATCGGGCAAGCGGTAATCGAACACCATCACATCGGGTGCGAAATCGTCGGCTTCAGCGATTCCTTGCGCACCGTCGTGGGCAATCCGGACTTCCAGCGCTTGCGCCTGCAGGTAACCCTGGAGGTTTTCCGCCAGCAACTGTTCGTCATCAACAACCAGTACTTTGTTTAACAAGGTGGACTCCTTGAAACCTCAGGTCCGGGTTTGAACCTGGCTGAGTGCACGCCTTGACAGGGCTTATGCACACTTCACGCCAGGCTGGGCGCCGGTATTTTCAGGTCTTCATGTCCTTGAATTTAAAAACAATGCCTTCTTGTACAGTCATTCCATCCCCCAAAAACGGGGAAAGCGACCGGATTGGTATTGTCGTTTTTTCCCCAACGTTGGGGAAAACCCCTATTCATCGTCAATTCGCTCGATTCGATTGCGCAAGCGCAATGGCGCCAATGACTTCGTCCCGGTTAAGCGTAGCCGCGCGGCTTCGACAGTGGAAGTGTCTGCACCGGGCACCCACAACGGCAGCGGGACCTGCAAAGTGTTGAGTTTCATGATCGGCCTCCGGTCAGGGCGTTGCAGCAACGGGTTTATAGGGGGCGACCAGATAGAAACGCTGGCCCGGCAGATCCACCGTGACGATATGGGCACCGCTCAATCCCTGGCGCCGGCCAGGACCAAAGCTGATCAGTGGCGTCAGCCCGGTATCGAAGTCATGCAGGCCTTCCAGGGCACTGACCAGTTTCTCGCGGCTGGCATCCCGACCGGCCTGCTTCATGCCTTCGCTGAGCAGCATCATCGAGCTGAACGCGCCCACTTGCAGCACCGCGTGCTGGCCGCCGAGACCCTGCTGTTCGCGTAACCGGGTCAAGGCCAGGCGCCCGGCCAGGGTCCAGTCGCTGGGCACGAACGGATAGGCCAGGAACACCCGCCGGGAAAATCCGTCGGGCACCTGCATCAGATTGCCCGCCACCTGGTTCGAGGCGGCGAACAGGTAAGGTACCTGCCCCGCCGTTTGCAAGCGCTCGGCCAGTAGACTGAAGCCGCTGCTGCTGCCCAGGTAAAACACCGAGCGCGAGCCCAAGGGCAAATCATCCCTGGTCGGGTCGTAGGCTTGCAGACGCACCTTTTGCCAGGCGTGCCCCTGCAAGTACTGGCTGAGTTCCTGCGCCGCCAGCCGTTGGCCGGAGTCGTCCGGATAGGCGATCAGCGTCGGCCCCTGCAGAACCCGCAGGCTGGCACCGGCGTAGTCGGCCAGGGCGATCAATTGCTCGCGAAGCCCCGGCAGCGGTTCGAATATCTGCCGGCTGGTGTGGGGCGTGCCCTGCAAGGACAGCGGCCCGATCAGAGGGATGCCGGCCCGCTCCAGACGTACGGCGAGGTCCACATCCAATGCCGGCGCCAGCGGTGCAATCAGGGCAAATACCTGTTCTTCATCGATCAACCGGTCCAGCGCCTTTTCGGCACTGACGCGGTCGGCGCCGGGGTCGAGGATGGTCAGGCGCAACTGCCGGCCATGAATGCCGCCCGCCGCGTTGATACGCGCCACGCAGCCGTTAAGCACCGCCGCCACCGTGGCACCCTCCTCGCTCAATGGCCCGGAGGCCGGCAACAACGTACCCAGGTACAGACTGTCGGGAGTCAGGCCCGGATCGCGGTCTTCGGCCAGGCGCTTGGCCGGCAGCACCCTGTTCGATGCGCCGCCCCAGGCCATGATCGGTTCGCTGCTGGCGGACACGCCTTCGCGGTACAACCGCTTGCCGGCACTTTCGCTGAGACTCAGCGGCAGCGCCTGGGCACTGAGCGCGATGCTGCCCAAGAGCAGCAGGCCAAGGACGAGGGCAGTATTCATGGCCGTGGCTCAGCGACCGGCCACGGGCATTGTCAGCCACTGCAAGCGCTGGACAATGGCGGCTGCCGGAGCATCGGGACGGATTTTGCTCCAGCGCTTGTTCGCCACGTCACCGACGATCGACTGGGTGGAGTGTTGCTCGGGGGCCGGCACGATCTGGCCGATACGACCCAAGACAAGGTCCATTTGCGCCTTGTCGCCGGTAAGAAAAAACCAGTGGGGCTCATCGACGCCCTGTTTCAAGGTGTAAGCCTTGAGTACCGCCGGGGTGTCCCGCAGCGGATCACTGGTAAGGGAGATAAAGGTGATGCCGCTCATGGCTGATGCTCCATGGCGATGGCGGTGTGCTTGGCGTGGACGTTGCGTTCACCACTGAGCTTCTCGACGGCCCGGGCCAGCTCCGTCGGGTCGGTGAAACCGTAGTAGCGGGTCCAGAAACGGTTGTTGCCGTCCCCCACCAGAATCAGCGGCGAGTGGTTCTCGATGTCACCGCTGTAAGCGCCCAGGCCCATGAGGGTGGCAGTGACCGACTGCGGCGAGCCGGTCAGCCAGCTCCAGCCCGGCCCCTGCTGGAAGGTGCGGGCGTAGTCGTTCAGGCGTTGGGGATCATCACGCTGCGGGTCGATGCTGATCGACACCAGTTGTACCTCGGTGCCGACCCGCGCGCCCAACTGTTTCTGCACCTTGCCCATGATCGAGGACACCACCGGGCAGACCGTGGTGCAGCTGGTGTAGATGAAGCCCATGACCACGATCTTGTTGCTCACCAGGTCTTTTTCCAGGCTGACGACCTTGCCGTCCTGGTCCAGCAGGGTCACGTCGGCAAACTTGATCCGGGCGGTCTCCGGGTTGGCCTTTTTGGCCGCCATGTCGTGCCCGGTGTGCTCGTCCGCCAAGTGAGCCAGCGCCTGGCCGATACCGAAGGCCAACAGGCCGAACGTCAGCAGACTGCGATGCGCGTATCGGTTCATGTCAGCTTCCTCTCAGTGGGTATCGCCGGGAATGACCCGAACACCCGGCGCGACGCCAGACAAGGGTTGACCGGAGGCTTTGTCCGACACTCGAAATTGCACGTCGGCAATGCCGCCCTCACGCAGTACGCCGTCCTTGGCCAGGGGCTTTACATCCAGGGCCACCGAAATCCCGTCACGTTCCAGCGTCCGGGCGCTCCAGGTGTCGGGCAAGGTGATTTCGTTGAGCGCAGTCGGGGGCGCAGTCCGCCATACCCCGAACCCGATCAAGGCCATCCCGAGCATCACCGCGCTGCCAGCGATTGTGGTGGTCCTGTCCATAACAACACTCCTCTCTACCGATCTGTTCCTGTCTTGCCCGACCCTTGTGGAAGCGAGCTTGCTCCCACAGGGGGGTAAGCAAATCAATCAGGGACGGAGCGTGGGATATGCCGATCATGAACTCGGGCCTCATTGCGGGTTATCAGGGAACACCTCTCGACAAGTTGTCCGCAGCAATCCGCATGCCATAAAAAATCACCTTATTAATCAGCTGGATACATTCACGATTTGATAAACGGGGGATATTCCCCACCCGAACCCCCATTTCCTCGCCGGGACCACCACTCCCCACTATTGGGGAAAACCACCCTCTGGGTCTCGATCACAGCGGCGCATCCGCGGACAACCCCTGTAAAAGCCGATAGTGGTTCAGCACGTTGGGCACATAACGCTGGGTTGTGGCGAACGGCGGGATCCTGTTGCCCCGGCTGATCACCGCTTGCGGGCCGGCGTGATAGGCCGCCACGGCGAGGCGGATATCGTTGTCGAACATCGTCATCAGGCTCTTGAGATAGCGGGCGCCGCCCTGGATGTTGGCCTTGGGGTCGTAGGCGTTGGTCACCCCCATTTCGCGGGCGAGGGCGGGCATCAACTGCATCAGTCCGCGAGCGCCCTTGGGTGAGGTAGCACGGGCGTTGTAGCCGGACTCAGTCTTGATCACTGCATGCAGCAGCGCCGCCGGTAGTTCGTTGGCCGTGGCCGCCGCCAACACCAGCTCGGCGTAGGGTTGCGCGGCGATCATCTGCGGTTGCTGGTCGAGGCTGACCACCGTCGCATCAGGCTCATGGATCACCCGTTCATAGTGGCGTCCGGGGCGATGGACATTGGACAGGACATAGTTGCCCTTGGCGTCCAGGGAAACGAACACATCGGCCTGTGCGGCACCGGCGAGCGCGAGTAATCCGAGCAATCCTGCGGTGATGGCTTTCATTATCATGCCTCCCCTGCCCGGCCCCGAAAAATGGGGGTATTGCCCCAATGGCCGGTAGTAAAATAGCCATACGCAAGCACTGTGCCGTAAGTGAAAAGGCCCGCAGCACGGGGGGTGCAAAAGGATGTCCAGTCATGAGCATGGCAATTGCATGCGCCTGTTTAGAGACTCTGCTGTCGACTGAGGAAGGTCATCATGAATCAGCATCTGTGCTATGCCCGGCGCCCCCAAAGCGGGTTCACCCTGCTCGAACTGTTGGTGGTACTGGTGGTGCTGGGACTGTTGGCCGGCATCGTGGCGCCGAAGTACTTCGCCCAACTGGGCCGTTCCGAAGTGAAAGTGGCCAAGGCGCAAATAGAAGGCTTGAGCAAAGCCCTGGACCTTTACCGCCTGGAGGTCGGCCACTACCCGTCGACCGAACAGGGCTTGCAAGCGCTGGTCACTGCCCCTGCCGACGAACCGCGCTGGACCGGCCCGTACCTGCAGAAAAAAATCCCGCAAGACCCCTGGGGCCACAACTACAGCTATCGCTATCCCGGTGAAAACAGCGAGTACGACCTGTTGTCCCTGGGCAAGGACGGACAGCCCGGCGGCGAAGGCGAGAACGCCGAAGTCACCAACTGGAACTGACGGGAATGGCGACCATGCGCTTTCATCTCAAAGCCGTCGGCAAGGCCGGTGTCGTCTCGATGACCGTCGAGGCGCCGGGGCACAGCGAAGCCAGGCGCATCGCCGAAGACCAGGGCCTGCGAGTCGTCAGCCTGCACGCCGAGCGACATTGGCGAGCCTTGCGCCTGCACAGGCGCGAGACCTTCAACCTGGTATTGTTCAGCCAGGAACTGACCACATTGATCAACGCCGGCCTGCCGTTGATCGATGCGCTGGAAAGCCTGGCGGAAAAGGAAAACGCGCCACAAGCCCGCAAGACCCTGAGCGAGCTGGTGCGCTTGCTGTACGAGGGCAAATCGTTTTCCCAGGCCCTGAGCCAGATGTCGGCCGTTTTCCCGCCTTTGTACGTGGCGCTGGTGCAGTCCAGTGAGAAGACCGGCGCCGTGGGCGATGCCCTGGGCCGGTATGTCGGCTATCGCCAGCGCATGGACGAGGTTCGCCAGAAGATCGTCAGCGCATCGATCTACCCCATGCTGTTGCTGGTGGTGGGAGGTGGCGTGGTGTTGTTTTTGATGGGTTACGTCGTACCGCGCTTCAGCCTGGTATTCGAAGGGCTGGGGTCGAACCTGCCGTGGATGTCGCAGATCCTGATGAGCAGCGGCATGTTCCTGCACACCCACCAGGGCGAATTCTTCGGTGGCTTGCTGGCCATCATCGTCGCCCTCGCCCTGCTCCAGCGCCAACCGGCCTTTCGTCGGGGGCTGGACCGCCTGATCGAAAAACTCCCCGCGGTGCACCAGCGCATCTTCATGTATGAGCTGGCGCGCTTCTACCGTTCGCTAGGCATACTGCTGCAAGGCGGCATTCCCCTGGTCACCGCCATGGGCATGGTCCGTGGCTTGCTCAGCGTCGCCTCCCGGGCGCGCCTGGACCAGGCCTGCGACCGGGTGCGCGAGGGGCAATCGCTTTCTACCGCGCTGGAACTCAATCACCTGGTGACTCCGGTGTCCCTGCGCCTGCTGCGTGCCGGGGAACAATCGGGCAACCTCGGGCAGATGATGGAGCGCAGCGCCGACTTCTACGACGAAGAAATCAGCCGCTGGATCGAATGGTTCGTGCGGCTGTTCGAACCTCTGCTCATGACCTTCATCGGCCTGTTGATCGGGGTGATCGTGATCCTGATGTACATCCCGATTTTTGAACTGGCCTCGAGCATTCACTGACTTTATGGAACAGGGCCGCTCTGCCCGTTGCACTTTTTCAATCTCCCATTGAATAAACCAGTGGGTCGAGGTGTTTAACAAGTTCCCATGGGAAAAAAAGCAGCACATTGCAGTGTTCATCAACGTTCCAATCTGAACAAGAAGACGGAGAACGACATGCTCATCAATAAGCTTTTATTGGCAGTAGCTATTGGCGCGGTTCTGTCGGCGTCTACCGTATTGATTCCGGACAGCCTGTCCGGGGTATCCAGTGCTCAGGCCAAGGAAGGGGGTAGTGGCGGTGGCGGTAGTGGCGGTGGCGGTAGTGGCGGTGGCGGCGGCGGTAGTGGTGGCAGCGGCCATAGCGGCGACCATGGCAGCAACAGCGGTCATGGCAGCGCCAACAGCGGTTCGAGCCACTCCGGAACGGCCTCGTCCTCAGGACGCAGCGGCACCCATGATGAACCCGGGGATGACCGTGGTGTCCATGCCAATGGCGAGCCCGGAGATGACCGTGGCGTCCATGCCAACGGCGAGCCCGGCGATGACCGTGGTGTCCATGCCAACGGCGAACCCGGCGATGACCGTGGTGCCCATGCTGAGCCCGGCGATGACAAAAGGACCTGATTCCCCCTGACTCCCATACAACACAAAACCCTGTGGGAGCGAGCTTGCTCCGGGCGGCGTTCCGACGATAGCGGAGTGTCAGGCAACAGAAATGTTGAATGATCGAATGTCATCGCGAGCAGGCTCGCTCCTACAGGGAATGTGTGGACACAAAAAATGACGGTGTGTACCCGTTTTTGTAGGAGCTGGCTTGCCAGCGAAGGCGGCCTTGGGACGTGCAGCGCCATCAAAAACGCCTTCGCCGGCAAGCCGGCTCCTACAGTGGTCAATGTGAATCAGACAATCAGCCGCTCTACAGCCCACCCTCAGACTGATCCAGCTCCTCGCGCAAGAACTCGACCAGCGCCTGCACCGGCCGCGAACTCTGCCGGTGTTGCGGATAGACCGCAGACAACGTCAGCGGCTGCGGCCTGAAATCCTCAAGCACTTCCACCAGCCTTCCATCCTTCAGCGCCGAACCGACAATGAATGTCGGCAAATAGGTGATCCCCAGCCCGGCGAACGCTGCGTCCTTGAGCAGTTCACCGTTGTTGACCCGCATCCGCCCGCTTACATTGACGCTCAATGGCTTGCCCTGCCCTGCAAAACGCCATTGCACCTGACGACCATGGCCGTACGGCAGGCAGTCGTGTCCGTGCAAATCTTCAGGCTTGAGCGGTGTGCCGCGTTCGACCAGGTACGCGGGGCTTGCGCAGTACACCCGTGCAATGGAGGCAATGCGTCGGGCGATCAGCGTCGAGTCTTCCAATGTGCCAATGCGCAATGCCAGGTCGTAACCTTCACCGAGCAAATCCACAGGGCGGTCACTCAAATCCATCTCCACCGTCACGTCGCGATAGCGCTGCAAAAACACCGGCAACAGGCACCCCAGATGCGCCAGTGCGAACGACAGCGGCGCACTCACACGAATGGTCCCCCGTGGTTCGGTGGTCTGGCCGGCGATGCCCTGCTCCACTTGTTCGACTTCGCTGAGCAGGCGCAAGGCTGACTCGTAATAGCTTTGCCCCAGCGGCGTGACATCCAGTCGCCGGGTCGAGCGATTGAGCAAGCGCACGCCCAAGCGCTCTTCGAGTTGCATCAAGCGGCGGCTGACAAACTGCTTGGACAGGCCCAGTTGATCGGCGGCCGCCGTGAAACTGCCGGAGTCCATCACCTGGCAAAAAATACGCATATCTTCGAAGGGGTTCATTGTCACTTCCCGGTTGACAGTTAAACACTTTATAGCCGCTTTTTCGCTTCCAGGCACCCTATTAATCTGTGTTCACGGTGTTGCTGAAGCCTGAATCACAGAGCCGGCAGCGACCTCATCTCAAGACACTCAACGCCATCGGTTAAAAAGGATTTACCCATGAACCTCGTCCAGAAAACCCTGACCGCATCCCTCCTCGCCCTTGCCGTCGGCAACGCGTTTGCCGCGGGCAGCCCGGGTGTCGAACACAACACCCAGGCCTTCCTCGAAGCCCTCGCCGCCGCTGGTGGCAAACCGCTTGAACAACTGAGCCCGAAAGACGCCCGTGCGGTGCTGACCGGTGCCCAGGCGTCGGTGAAGGTTGACCTGTCCGGTGTGGAAGTCAGCGACAAGGCGATCAAGGTTGACGGGCAGACGATCAACCTCAAAGTGGTGCGCCCGGCCAAGGTCAAAGGTGAATTGCCGGTGTTCATGTTCTTCCATGGTGGCGGTTGGGTGCTGGGGGATTTCCCGACTCACCAACGCCTGATTCGTGACCTCGTGGTGGGCTCCGGCGCGGTCGCGGTGTACGTCGACTACACACCGTCGCCGCAAGCGCAATACCCGACCGCGATCAACCAGGCCTACGCCGCGACGCGCTGGGTGGCCGAGCATGGCAAAGAGATCGGCGTCGACGGTCAACGTCTGGCAGTGGCCGGCAACAGCGTCGGCGGCAACATGGCGGCAGTCGTGGCCTTGATGGCCAAGGAGCAAAAAGTCCCGGCCCTGCGTTTTCAACTACTGATGTGGCCGGTGACCAACGCACAGTTCGATACCGCGTCGTACCAGCAATTTGCCGAAGGCCACTTCCTGACGCAAAACATGATGAAGTGGTTCTGGGACAACTACACCACCGACGCCGGCGAACGCGCGCAGATTCATGCCTCGCCACTCAACGCCAGTACCGAACAGCTCAAAGGCTTGCCGCCCGCATTGGTGCAGACCGCCGAATTCGACGTGCTGCGTGACGAAGGCGAAGGTTATGCCCGCCACCTCGATGCGGCGGGCGTGCCAGTGACCTCGGTCCGCTACAACGGCATGATCCACGACTTCGGCCTGCTCAACCCGTTAAGCCAGATTCCCGAAGTGAAGGCAGCGGTACGCCAGGCTGCGCTGGAGCTCAAGGTTCACTTGAACTGAGACCTTGCCCTTTGCCACACACTTGCGGTGTGGTGAGGGGCTTTTCTGTAGGAGCGAGCCTGCTCGCGATGCGGATTTTCAGTCGACATCTTCATTGAATGTTAGACCGCAATCGCGAGCAAGCTCGCTCCCACAGAAAAGCTCCCTCGCCACAAAAGCGGCCTGCATCTCGGCTACCTCATTTCTGCCGGAGCTCCCACATGTCCTTCCTTCTCAGTCATCTCCTGTCCCTGAGCGCCCTGCTGCTGGCCATCGACGCCCTGCTCTGGCACCTTGCGCCTTTCAAGCATCGCGTCAGCCGGGTCGGTGTGCGTCTTGCGCTGTTTGTGCTGTTCAGCGCGGTGATCATCAACGCCGGCGTCAGCCCGTTGCACGCGCCATTGTTTGCCGATGATCCCGTGGCGCAGCTCGGGGCTACGGCGCTGGGAATTCTGTGGTGGTTGTACGCCGCGCGGGTGCTGACCGAAGTGATCGGTCTGGTCCTGATGCGACGCATCGGCCACAGCGGCCGGCTGTTGCAGGATGTCATCGGCGCTGTGGTGTTCCTGGTTGCCGTCGTCGCCGCCGCCGGCTACGTGCTGGAGCTGCCAGTGAAAGGTTTGCTGGCGACCTCTGGCGTCGTCGCCATCGTGGTGGGTCTGGCATTGCAGAGCACTTTGAGCGACGTGTTCTCCGGTATCGTGCTCAACACCACCAAGCCGTATCAGGTCGATGACTGGGTTTGCATCGACGGTGTTGAAGGCAAGGTGCTGGACATCGACTGGCGCGCCACCCACCTGCTGACCAATGCCGGCAGCACCGCTGTGGTGCCGAACTCGGTGGCGGCCAAGGCGAAGATCGTCAACCTCAGCCGCCCGACCAACCTGCACGGCGTGTCGATCAGCATTCAGGTGCCCAACCATATCCGTCCGCGTCGGGTACTCGATGCCCTGGACCGCACCCTTCAGGGCAGCAGCAGTCTGCTGCTCAACCCACCGCCCAAAGCCGTGCTCAAGGAGACCGGCGAAACCATGTCCGAATACGTGGCCAGCGGCTTCATCGCCGAACTGGGCAAAAAGGGCGAAGTGCGCAATCAACTGTTCGACCTGGCCCATCGGCACCTCGAAGCAGCAGGCATTTCCCGGCAGCCCGATGGCGTGATCGAGCCGTCGACCCGCGCACGGGCCTTGCTCGATGAAGTGAAAATCTTCCGTTCCCTGAGCGCCGAGGAACGTGATCGCCTGGCCCGGAACATGGTGGCACAGCAATACGCGGCTGGTGAAGTGGTGCTGGATCTGGAGGAAGTGCCGGACAGTTTGTTCGTCATCGCCACCGGCGTGGTCAGCGCCACTGTCCCCGACGGCAGCACGCAGATCGAAGCCGGACGCATGGGGCCGAGTGAAGTCATGGGCGAACAGAGCATTCTTGCCGACACGCCGTCCCAGGCACGGTTCACCGCCATGACCTCAAGCATCATCTACCGCCTCGACAAGTCCCTGACCCGCAGTTGCATGGAGCAACGCCGCGAAGTCGACCGGGCGTTGAACAAGCTGCAAGCGGTGCGGCAGCAGAACAGCCGGATGGCGTTGATGGCCAAACCGGTGGCGGTCAAGAAAGGTGGTTTTTTGAGCTGGTTGCAAAATCGTTGATCAAGGAGCGAGCTTGGTCCGGGCGGCGTTCCGACGAAGGCGACCTACTGGCCGACCAGATACATCACAGAGGCGAAACTGCTTGGGCGTAATCCCGAACTGCTTACGAAACGCCCGAATGAAATTACTCGGCTGCCGATACCCCAACCGCTCGGCAATCCGCTCAATCGGCTGATCACCTGCCGTCAACCAGTGCCGCGCCAACTCCAGACTGTCACTGCGTGTATGTTGCGCGGCAGCAGTCTGCCAGTACCGCAACATGCTCTGATGCAGAAATCCATTGGCCCCCAGCAACGGCTCATCGAGGCTAGTCGCTGGCAGGCTCAAACACGGATGTGAACCCTCCAGCACCTCGATACCAACACTACGCAACCACTGCCCGGCAGCCTGTTGCGGAGTCAGGCGAACGGCGACAAACACCTGTGCCGGGGCACGCCCCAGGCGTCGGGCGATATTGCGCACCAACGTCAGGGTCGCTGCATCGAGGCCGAAAAAATGCAGCTGTTTATCGGCACTGCGCAAGTGCAAGCGAGCCTGTCCGCCACACTCCTCCAGTTCCGCCACCACGCAGTTGGTTACCCGCGGCAGAAAATCGGTGAAGCACGCCAGGCTCGCACGCAGGGTCGCGGCGGAATCCAGCAAAATGTTCAAACCCCGCAGCGTGGTGGTCGCCATGCCATTGACCAGTTCGCAGCCAAACGATGCGCCCGCGCCCGCACGTTCGCATTCATTCCACAGGCGTTCGACCAGGTGCGCGGGCACATGCAGGTCCTGACCTTCGAGCAGCGACAGGCAGATGCCGGCCCGTTGCAGCAGTTGGTCCTGACACAGGCCGGACTGCCGGGCATGGCTGAGAATGGTGCGGGTGAAGGCGCTGGAAAAAAACGGTTGGCTGGTCATGGCAGGTTACGGCGAGAGGACAGGCGTGTACTTATGCCAGCCGCTGTGCTATCGATCCAATGCATTAAAAGTATCCGCCAAATGCAGGAGACGCATGATGGACCTACGACAACTCCGCCACCTCGTCGCCCTGGCCGATTACCGCAACTTCGGGCGTGCCGCCGAGGCGATCAATCTCAGTCAACCGGCCTTCAGTCGCAGCATCCAGACCCTTGAGCGCGACCTCGACTGCGTGCTGGTGGAACGCAGCAGCCGCGAATTGCGCCTGACCGGTCAAGGCGAACTGGTGCTGCAACATGCCCGGCGCCTGCTCGCCGGCAGCCAGGCCCTGCACAACGAACTGACGCAATACAACGGCCTGACCGGTGGCGAGCTGCACTTCGGCTGCGGCCCGTATCCGGCCCAGGTGCTGGTGCCCGAGGCGTTGGCGGAGTTCATCCAGGCTCACCCGGCGGTCCGCATCAGTTTCCACCAGGGCGACTGGGAACAACTGGCGGTCTGGCTTCGTGAACAGCAGATCGAATTCCTCGTGGCCGACGCGCGGTACTTCACCGGCGACCCGCATTACCAGGTACAGCTGTTGCGCCCCCGGCGCGGGTGGTTCTTTTGCCGTGTCGGTCATCCCCTGGCGCAACAGCAGAATCTGTCCCTGCGCGCCCTGCTCGACTACGCGGTGGTCGGCACGCGAATACCGCCGATGATCCGCAAGATCCTCGCCGACGTGCAGGGCGAGGCAGACTTCAATCCGAGCGTGGAATGCGCGCAGTTCGACGCCATCCGCCGCGTGGTGATGCGCTCCGACGCGGTAGGCATCGCCACCGTGGAGGCCTTGGCCGAACTGGTCGACCAGGGCCTGGTCCGCCTGCTGGAATTTGCCGATGTACCCAAGGAGGATCCCGGCCTGCAATTGCACTACGGCATCGTCAGCCGCGCCGGCCACTCCCTGACACCGGCCGCGCTGGCGATGGTCGATGCGGTGCTGACGGTCGACCGGCGCTTGCTGGCGTCGAATTAGTCGAGCAGCCACCACCCCCTGTGGGAGCGAGCTTGCTCGCGATGGGGCCGGGTCAGTCGACATCTTTATTGAATGACACACCGCTATCGCGAGCAAGCTCGCTCCCACAGGGTTTGGCGTTGCTGCCTCCACATCATGCACGCCGCGCCAGAGCCTGCAATTCCCGGCGCTTACCGAGGGCGCGCGACAGGCACATCATCTCGGTGGCACTAGTGACCCTGCGCTACGGGTAAATCGCATCGAAGGCGAGCAACAGGTTCAAATCGAGCAGGCGTAAATCAAGCATGGTCCTGCTCCGGCAAATCGCTTAACGTCGGCCAGCTTGACCGGTGTTCCGCAACAAGCTGTGGGCCCTACATGACAAAAAGCGACCAGCCGCTGCACGACCAATCAATACCCAACGCGTTCTACGCGCCGACCCTGTTGCCGGCCATCGAAGAGTTGCTGGCCCGCGGTGTGGACCGCGAATGCATCGAAGGCCTGTTGCGACGCAGCCTGTTCGAGTTGCGCACGCCATTCATGCGCATTCCGCTGTTCATGTCGCGGCGCTTCTGGGCGTTTGCCCTGGAACAGACCGGCGACCCGCTGATCGGCCTGGCGGCCGGTCGGCGATTCGTTTCCACCGCCACCAACGGCCTGACATACCTGTTCGACGTCGCCGATTCACTGGACAGCGCCTGCCAGTATTTCGTGCGTTTTTTTCCGTTTTTCAACGGACACTTCCAGGCCCGGATCGTGCGCGGCGACGACCGCGTCGAATTGCACCTGCTCGACCATGGCTGCGTGAAAACCAGCGCGTCAACCGCCGATTACATCCTCATCAGCCTGTGCAGCATGTTGCGGCGCAAATTCCTCGCCAGCGGCCTGGAGCGTGATCCGGTTCTGGGCGTCGGGCTGGCCGGTGCCTGCACGGCCAATCCGCAGGATCATGAACAAGCCTTTCGCGCACCGGTGCAATGGGGGCAGGCGCAGCACTCGATCCGCCTCGATCCACAGCTGTTCGTGATCCCGTTGACGCCGGGCAATCATGAACTGGAACTCATGCTGGTCGAACTGCTGGAGCAGACCCGACGCAACAGCGAACCGACCTTGCTGGAGCAAGTCTGCGATTATTTGATCACCGACCTCGCCGAGGCCAACTGGCAGCAATTCTGTACCACCCGGCATTTGCTCGAGCGCACCGCCGCCCGACGCTTGAAGGCGTTGGGCTGGAGTTTTTCGGAGTTGCTCGACGAATACCGCCGCTATCGCGCCGAAGACTTTTTGCAGAGGACAGACCTGGAGCTGGTGGAAATTTCCGACCGCCTGGGCTACAGCGATGTGCAAAGTTTCAACCGTGCCTGCCTGCGGTGGCTGGGGTGCGCGCCGGGCGCCTGGCGAACCCGATCAGGCACTTGACCAGTAGGTTGCTGGACATTTTTTAACACTGGCTTTACGCCATACGTGCGTGAGAACTGGCGGCCTCTGTTAAAAATGGTCATCAAGCCGGTGACTCAAACCTGACACACTTAGCAGCTACAACCCTTGTATTTCAAGGCTTACGACCGCCTGTCGTTTTCTTGAGATTTTCGCTGAACAGCCAAAATCGGGGGGAAAGCCAATAGTGCTGCGACCTTGATGGCAATCGCCCCCACATTTGGGAGTGTCTTGCCCCTTTTACATGCCGGTTTGCTGACACGGTTTACCGAGGCTGGTCTATACCCCTTTTGACAGTCTTGTTTTGCAACTCTCCACGTCTTGCGAGGCACGCTAATATGGACGTAAGCGTATTTGGTACGGGCTATGTTGGCCTGATTCAAGCAGCGGCTCTGGCCGATGTCGGACATCGCGTCCTGTGTGTCGACATCGATCCGAACAAGATCCGGCAACTGCAACAGGCCGTGCCACCGATCAGTGAGCCGGGGCTGTCCGGCACCCTTGAAGAAAACATCAAGGCCGGTCGCCTGCTCTTCACCACCCAGGCAAGCGATGCGGTGGAGCACGCCGAGCTGATTTTCATCGCCGTCGGTACGCCCGCCGACGAAGACGGTTCGGCCGACCTCAGCCATGTGCTGAACGTGGCCCGGCAGATTGCTGGTTTCATGGAGGCCGACCGCACCCTGATCATCAAGTCCACGGTGCCGGTCGGCACGGCGGATCAGGTCAGTGCGACTGCCGTTGAAGAGTTGCAGCACCGCGGCAAAGGTTCGCTGAAGGTACGGGTGGTGTCCAACCCGGAATTCCTCAAGGAAGGCAGTGCCCTGGCCGATTGCATGCGCCCGGACCGGATCATCGTCGGCACCACTGACGATCAAGCCCGCAGCCAGATGAGCGAGCTCTACGCGCCGTTCTGCCGCAACCACGACAAATTGATGTTCATGGACAACCGCAGCGCCGAACTGACCAAGTACGCGGCGAACGCGATGCTGGCCACGCGCATCAGCTTCATGAACGAACTGGCCAACCTCACCGAGTTGCTGGGAGCAGATATCGAAGCCGTGCGCAAAGGCATCGGCTCGGACCCGCGCATCGGTTACCACTTCATCTACCCCGGTTGCGGTTTCGGCGGTTCGTGCTTCCCCAAGGACCTGCGCGCCCTGCTGCACACCGCCGAACACGCCGGAATGCCCCTGAAATTGCTGCGTAGCGTGACCGACGTCAACGACCACCAGCGGCATATTCTGTTCAGCAAACTCAAGGCGCAATTTCCCGGCGGACTGGCCGGCAAATCCATCGCCGTGTGGGGCCTGGCGTTCAAACCCAACACCGATGACATGCGCGAAGCACCCAGCCGCTACCTGATGGAAGCACTCTGGGCCGAAGGCGCGAGCGTGCAGGCCTACGACCCGGAAGCCATGTCCGAATGCCGGCGCCTTTACGGCTACCGCGACGACCTGCATCTGTGCGCCACCCGCGATGACACACTCGAAGACGCCGATGCCCTGGTGATCTGCACCGAGTGGAAGAACTTCCGCGTGGTCGACTTCGACATGCTGGCGAGCAAACTGCGTGAACGGGTGATCGTGGACGGGCGCAACCTGTACAGCCCGGAACAGGTGGCAGCCGCCGGCCTGCACTACAGCGGTATTGGCTTGCGCCACATCGTGCCCGAGGCCGCCCATCCATGAAGACTCTCGTCACCGCCGCAGCCGGTTTTATGGGTGCCCAATGAGGGACCGGTGCTTCGTTGCCTGGTCCTGCACTTACGACTGACTGCGTCGCCCATGCCGCACACGGCTTAACTCTGCGGAGAATCTATGTCTGAACACGAAAAAAGTGTGCCCCTTAACAAAATGCATAGGGACAAGCGCCTGGACCCCGCGCAACGCAAGCGCATGGATGCCGCCATCCACATGCAGGGTTGTGGCTGGATAACCGGTCGCGAAGGTGGCCGGCCGTGGACCCTGTCGCGCACCAACCGCGTCCTGGCCGGCTTCGGCGCACTGCTGGTCCTGGTGCTGATTTCCCCGGTGCTGCTGGGGCTGGCGCTGGCCATCAAACTGACCAGCCCAGGGCCGGTGATGTTCGTGCAGAAACGCACCGGCTACCGCGGCCGCCTGTTCGGCATGTACAAATTCCGCACCATGGTCGTCAACGCCGAGGAGCTCAAGGAGTCCCTGCGGCACCTGAACAAGCACGGCGCCGACGCCATCGACTTCAAGATCGACAAGGACCCGCGCATCACCGGTATCGGCAGTTTCCTGCGACGCACCAGTCTCGACGAACTGCCGAACCTGTTCAACGTGGTGACCGGCGACATGCGCCTGGTAGGCCCCAGGCCGACTTCGTTCAACGCCTACCGCTACGAGGACAGGCACCTCGCGCGCCTGAGCATCTACCCCGGCATGACCGGCCTGTGGCAAATCTCCGGACGCAGCAATATCGACTTCGACCAGCGCGTTGAGTTGGACCTCGCCTACATCGCCCAGCAGAGCCTGCTGCTTGATTTGAAGATTCTGCTGAAAACCCCTTTCAAAGTGTTCAGCGGTCACGGAGCGAGTTAAATGGACGGTTCATCGGCTAAAAGCCTCAGCATTGCCAGCCCGAGCGAGTCCAACCTGACATCGACCGTGCTCGACCAGAACCTGCGGATCCTGTTCCTGACCGCCGCCAACCCCGGCGCGGGCACCACCACCAGCGCCCTGGCGCTGGCCAGTCAACTGGCGAAGATGAGCAGCGGCCTGGTGCTGCTGGTGGATGCCAGCCATTCGGCGACCAACCTCACGCAACAGTTGGGGCTGAGCAAGGAACGGGGGTTTCGCGACTTGATGTTCAACACACAGAGCCCGCCCTTGTTGCAGGACTGCGTGGTGGACGTCTCCAGCCTGCCCTTTCACGTTCTGCCATTGGGCCGCTACTTCCGTGGCAACGAGCACCTGACACCCGAGCGCCTGAGCCCGCTGTTCGATCAACTCGGCATCCGCTACCGCTTCGTGGTGATCGACGGCGACGCGGTGTATTCGGCCTCCGACACCCTGGTCATCGGCACCCAGGTGGACGGTGTGGTCCTGGTCGTGCCCGCGGAAGACACCCGCTGGGAAGTGGCGCAGGCCGCGGCCAAGCGCTTGAGCCAGGCGGGAGCGAAGCTGGTCGGCAGCGTGTTCAACCGACGCAAGTACTACATGCCCGAATGGCTGTACAAAAACCTGTGAGCAGTCAGACAAGGATGACGCCATGAACGCCAAGATGCTTGTCCTGCTGTTGCTGCCCCTTGCAGGTTGCTCCAGCACTTCCTCCGACGAATCACAAAGCATGCCGGTGCAAATCCTCACGGCCCCACCGGCCAACGCCCAGGCAACCGACGTGCCCAAGGTCGAGCAGACCCTGCGCCCACAGGATGTGCTGGACGTGATCTTCCACATCAGCACCAGTGGCTCGGCCGCCTATCGCGTGCAGTCCGGGGACACGATCGCGCTGAACTTCACCGCCGCCAGCCAGTTCAACGGCAACCAGTTGGTGCTGCCCGATGGCACCATCGAGCTGCCGGGGGCCCAAACCACGGTGAAAATCGAGGGCCTGACCCGCGATGAAGCACGGGACGCGATTCAGCGCGCCTACGATCGCAAACAGCTGTTCCAGCCCAACCGCAATCAGCTGTCAGTGATGGTGGTGAACCCGCTGGCCAGTGAATGGAACCTCAAGTCCGTGCTCAACCACCCCGCCACCGGCATGAGCCGGGAAATCACCGTGGGCACCGACGGCTACGCCAGCTTCCCGGAAATCGGTGCCGTGCCGCTGCAAGGCATGACCATCAACCAACTGCAGGCCTACCTGAATAAACGCTATGCCACCCTGCCGGGGCGCATGACCGTGGACGTGCTGCTCAAGTCCACCGCCGGTAACGAAATCTATGTACTGGGTGAAGTCGGCCAGCCGGGCGCCTATCCGATCCGCCGCCCGGTGTCGGTGCTCGAAGCCCTGACCATGGCCCGCGGTTCCAACGCCAAGGCACGCCTGGACTCGGTGATGATCATGCGGCGCAACGGCAACCAGGTGGTCGCGCATCGTTACGACGTGGAAAAAGCCTTGTCCGGCGACGCCACCCAGATCGCCTTCCTGCAAGCGGACGACATGCTGTACGTGCCCAAGACCAAACTGGCCAGCGCCGGTGAGCTCGCGCGGCAACTGGCGGACGTCGTGTTGTTCCAGGGCATGGGCCTCAGCTTCAGCTACCGCGTCGACAACAAAGACGACAGCAGCAACTAACTCTCAGGTACCCACATGAATCCAAAGGAAAACTACCTGCATGAGTTCTTCAGGATCTTCTTCGCCAACAAGCAGTTGGTGAAGCGAGTCTTCCTGGTCTTTGCCGTGATCGCCGTGGTCTTGCCGCTGTTGCTCAAGCAGAGTTTCGATATCACCGCCCAGGTGATCGTGCAGTCCAAGAAAATCTCCCAGGGGGATGCCACCAGCACCCTCACTCAGGAAAACGCTTCCTTCATTCCGCCGTCGCTGGCCGACATGGAGACCGAGAGCAATATCCTGCGTTCGCCGGCCTTGATCCGCCAGACCATCGGCCAGTTGCGCGAAAAGGGTGAGTACACGCAGCCCGTGAGCGCCTTCAACAAACTGCTGGTGCAGCCGCTCAAACGGTTTGTGATCAATCCCGTTCGCGAACACGTGATCAACCCGGTTCGCAGCCTGCTCGGGCTGCAGACCGATCCGGTACGCGACACCCTGCTCGATGCCCTCACGCAACAAGCGTCCGCTGCCCTCAAGGTTGAAACCTTGCCGGGCTCCAACGTGATCTCGATCGTCTACCACTTCCCTGACCCGGCCCAGGGCACCCGATTCGTCACTGCCCTGCTGCAAAACTACCTGGTTACCCGCCAGGAAATGCAATCGATCGACCTGCCGCAGAGTTTCTACGAGACCAAGAAAATGCAGTACCAGGTGCGTCTCGATGGCCTGGAAGCCAATCGCCTGGCCTTGCTCGAAAGCATCGGTTCGTCCGACCCCAAGGAAGAAATCACGTTCCGCCTCAACGCGATCAACACCGAGGAGCAGGCGCTCAACCTGTATCAGGACCGACTGCTGCAAAGCCAGCGCTGGCTCGATTACCTGAAAACCAGCCTGGCGACCGCCAACAATGCCAGATTCAACGACTACACCTTCCCCTACACCTTCACCACCACGGTCGATAGCGTCGCTTTCGAAGACCGCGAGATCAAGCAACTGGGTGAGCGACTGACGACCCTGGTCAGCCACTACATGGACGACCTGGCGGTCTTGCAGCCCGGCAGTGATCCGATGCAAATGGCCCGCGAGCAAATCATCCGGGCCCGTGGGCAATTCCTGAAGATTGTCAGCAACCGGATTCAGGAGCGCACCAGCGACCTGATGACGATCAGCTCGGTCATCGACCAGAAAACCGCGCGTATTGCCGAGTTCCAGAATCGCATCCATCAGTTGCAGGAAACCCGCAGCAAACTGCGGCAGATGGACACCGAGATCAACGCGCTGCACAAGGCGTTCGCCACCTATGCCCAGCGCTTCGCTGAAAGCAGCACGGCGCGCGCGCTGGACAACGACCTGTCCAACGCACGGGTGCTCAGCCCGCCTTTCGAACCGACCGAAGCGGCGTTCCCCAAGCCGATGCTGATCATTCCGTTCGGGCTGTTCACCGGTTTGCTGCTGGCGATTGCCCTGGTCTATGTGCGTGAGTTCTTCGACCACCGCTTCAAGCACCCTGCGCAAATCACCCATGAACTGGGCTTGCCGGTGCTGCTGGTGATCAATGATCACAGCACCCAGCCGAACAACCCGCACAAGAACTGGAGCGTACCGGCCCTCGTGCATTGGGTGCGCAATTGAACGCGCCGCTCGGCACCGCCCACGACCTGCCGATCATTCATTTGCTCAGCAGCGGCGGTTTCTATGGCGCCGAGCGGATGCTGCTGGATCATTGCCTGGCGACGCCGGGGCAGCACCAGGTGCTGTTTCTCGATGCGCCGCCAGAACTGATCGCGCGATTTCGCCAGGCCGGTGTCGATTGCCTCGGCTGTGCAGGCCTGGGCGCAGTGCTGGGACATTTGCGCCAGCGACGGGAAAAGCGGCCACTGATCAATACGCACAACTTCAAGGGCCTGTTGTTCGGCTGGCTCGGCGCCACGCTGTTGCGCCTGCCACTGGTGATCACCCAGCACGGCTTCACCCCGCGCAGTCGCAAGCAGAAGTTCTACACCTGGCTGAGCCTGCAACTGTGCCGCACGGCCTCGGTGGACCGAGTGGTGTGTGTCGCCGAAAGCATTGCGGCGCTGCACCGTCAGGCCAATGTGCGCACGGACAAGTTGCAGGTGATCCCCAACGGCCTGCCGGCGGCCAACGACTTGCCGCCGCGCAGTGGCGCACGTCAACGCTGGCTGGCCGGCTACGTCGGGCGCCTGAGCAGCGAAAAGGGCCCGGACCTGTTTCTCGATGCGCTGATCCCGTTGTGTCGGCAGTACCCGCAACTGGACGCGGTGATGCTCGGCGACGGGCCGGAGCGGGAAAGCCTGCAGACGCGTATAGACGAAGCCGGATTGCAGGCGCGCATCACGCTGCCGGGCTACCAGACCGACATGCGCGCCTGGTGGCGGCAACTCGATGCGTTGGTGATCAGCTCGCGCACCGAAGGCACGCCGATGATTCTGCTCGAAGCGATGCAGGCCGGGGTGCCGGTGGTGGCCTTCGGCGTCGGCGGGATTCCCGATGTCTTGCAGGACCGCCACAACGGCCTGCTGGCCTCGCCCACCGACAGCACCGCCCTCGCCCGCCAGATCGGCGCGCTGCTGGATGACCCGGCCCTGGCCGGCGAATTGATCGACAACGCAAAACGTACGCAACAGGATCGCTACGACCTCAAGGTCCTGGCCGAACGCTGGTCGCAGCTTTACATCCGGACTGCACGGGAGGCACGCGCGTGATCGTTCCGCTCTCGATCGTCAGCTTGCTCGGCCTGGTCTGCCTCGGATTGCTGGCCAGCCCTTATCCGTACCTGGCGCCGGGAGCGGTGCTGGGCCTGGTGGGTGTCGCGGTGCTGTACCGCAAGCCGACCTGGGGCCTGCTGGGCATTGTCGCCATCCTGCCTTTCGAGGGCCTGTTCAAGGACAGCGCGTTGTCGGGCTCCAAGTTCCTCGGGGCTTCGCTGGCGCTGATCCTGATGCTGCAACTGGCGATTCACCAACGGTCGGCCGAGCGCCTGCGCAGCAATATCTGGCGTTTGCTGATCGGGTTCATGGTTCTGTACCTGCTCAGCCTGTTGAACACCGACAACATGGACATGTCCCTGGGCCACCTGCGCGAATTGAGCGTCGGCCTGATTCTGTTTGTCATCACCCTGCTGGTCGGGCGTGAGTTGAACCTCGACATGTTCGCCAAACTGGTTGCCATCAGTGTCGCGGTGACCTGCGCCATGGCGATGTTCTCAGCCAAATACCAGGACGAAGGCCGTGCGTCCGGTATGCTCAATGACCCGAACGAATTTGCCCTGATGATCGCCTTCGCCGTGCCCATGGCGCTGTTGCTGGTGGTCCGCAGCCCGAACCGGTTGCACCGGTTGTTCTGGGGGGGCTGTGCCCTCGTGCTGCTGGCCGGCATGACCAAGACTGAATCCCGTTCGGGGCTGGTGGTGTTGCTCCTCAGCCTGTTGATCGGCACGTGGCACTATCGCGCGCAATTACCACATATTCGTCCACGCCACCTGGGCTTTGCCATGCTCGGCCTGGCGATTGTGATTGCGCTGGGGCTCTATGCGATGCCGGCAAGTTACGTGGCGCGCATCCAGTCGCTGAGCATCCTCAGCTCCGGGGCCAAGAGTCAGGACGCGTCCCTGGGCCGTCGCGCCTCCTACATTGTGGTCGGCAGCGCCATGATCGCCGAGAACCCCTTGCTCGGCACCGGCCCCGGCACGTTCCCGCTGCACTACGCCACCACCGGTTATGCCAAGACCTTTTCCGTCAGCGGCAAGACCGACGACCTGTACCGTCGCGCCCACAACACCTACCTGGAGATCTTCAGTGAACTGGGGATTCCCGCCGGCCTGATGTTCGTCGGCATGCTGGCCCTGGGGTTGTACAACCTGATTCGCGCCCGCCGCACCTGGCTGTTGCGAGGAGACAGGCATCAGGCCGATCTGATGACCCACCTGAGCATGAGCTTTCTGTCGTTGACGTTGTTCCTGATGTTCCTCAGCGCACCGAACCACAAGTACCTGTGGATCATGCTCGCGTTGACCGGCGTGCTGCGCACGAAAGCCGAAGAAGCCCCGCTGAAAGAGGTCAAGGCATGAACCGCATCAGCATCGTCATCCCGATGTACAACGAGGAGCAGCACATCGCCCGGACCCTGCTCGCGGCACGACATGCCGCCGAGGCGGCCAACGTCGAATGCGAGTTGATCGTGGTCGACAACGGCTCCGACGACCAGGGCCCGGACATTGCCCGGCAGCTCGGCGCCCAGGTTCTGGTCCTGCCCGGCCTGCTCATCGGTGCATTGCGCAATCGCGGAGCGGCGATTGCCAGCGGTGAATGGCTGGCCTTTATCGATGCCGACGTCGAGATGCCCGAGAATTGGCTCAAGCTGTTGTTCGACCTCGAGTCCGGCGGCCAGGGCGATGTCATCGGCCTGGACCTGCACACCCCGGCCGAGGCGCCGTGGTACGCCGACGCCTGGCAGCGCCGCACCTTACGCCCCGCTACGCAGCCGCTGCATGTCGCGCAATGGCTGCCCACTTGCAACCTGCTGATGCGCCGTCGCTGGTTCGACAAGGTCGGTGGTTTCAATGAACAACTGCGCACCGGCGAGGACAAGGAACTGACCATGCGCCTGGTCGACGCCGGTGCCAAGCTGCGCTCGGTCAACCAAAGCGTGGCGCTGCATTGGGGTTACGAAGGCAGTTGGCGGGAATGGATGGGCAAGGAATTATGGCGCCAGGGCAGTCATCTGCAACTGCTGCGCACCCATGGCCCGAGCCTGCGCTTGCTGCGCTTTCCGCTGCTGTCGATTGCCGTCTGGGTCATCGATTTCATGGCCATTTCCGCCCTGTTCGACGGTTTCCCCCAGCATTCGATGCTGATGCTACTGCTGACCATCCTGCCCGCCCTGGCACTGAGCCTGCGTCAGAGTGCCAGGCACCGTGACCCGCTCCTGACCCTGCAACTCTGGGGCCTGCACTGGGTGCGCCTGCACCTGGCGGGCGCCGGGCTCATCCTCAGCCTTTGTCATTGGAATGCCAGGAGGCCCGCCCGTGGCTGAATTCATTTTCTGGTTGTGCCTGTTGCTGCCGGTTTACGCCTACCTCGGTTATCCCCTGTTGTTGACCTTGCTGGCACCGTTTTACCCGGCACCGCGCCATGGACCGGCCCAACCGATGGACGTGAGCATCGTAATTGCCGCGCACAACGAAGCGCGGCATATCGAAGAAAAACTGCGCACCGTGCTGGCCCAGGATTATCAGGCCCGCTCGCTGCACATCATCCTGGCCAGTGACGGCTCGACCGACGACACCGTGGCCTGTGCACACAAGGTCAACGACCCGCGCATCACCGTGCTCGATCTGCCCCGCCAGGGCAAGGCGGCGACGCTCAATGCCGGGGTCGCGATCAGCAGCGGTGCGATCCTGGTGTTCACCGACGCCGACAACCAATGGTCCACCGACACCCTCGGCCATTTGCTCGCACCGCTCAACGACCCGCAGGTCGGTGGCTGCGCCGGGCACATGGTGATCCCGGTGACCGGCAAGGGCTTGAGCGTGGGTGACAGCCTGTATCGGCATTACGAAGGCTGGTTGCGCTACGTGGAAAATCGCACCGGCTGCATGGTCTCCGCCGACGGCGCATTGCTCGCCCTGCGCCGCGAGTTGTTCCAGAACGTGCCGGCGGAGGTCAACGACGACTTCTTTATCAGCACCTGCGCACCCGTCGCGTTCAAGCGGATTGTCTACGTGCCCCAGGCCCGGGTGATCGACCAGGGCGTGGACGAAGCCGACAAGCAATTTCGCCGCCGTCAGCGGGTCACGGTGGGTGGCTTGCAAAGCCTGGCCCAGCGCCGGGAGCTGATGAATCCGCTGACCCACGGCCTGTATGCGATTGCCTTGATCAGCCACAAGCTGATCCGGCGGCTGGCGCCGATCCTGTTGCTGCCGTTGCTGCTGAGCAATTTCTGGCTGTGGGAAGACCACGGCTTTTATCGTCTGAGCCTGATCGCACAATTGCTCGGTTACACGATGGCCATTGCCGGCCTGCTGGATTCGCAACACCGCTTGCCCAAACCCTTTCGCCTGGCCGCGTTCCTCCTGGTGACCCTTGCCGGGATGAGCATCGGCCTGTGGCAGTTCCTGGGCGGTCAGCGTTACGCCCAATGGAACCCTGAGCAAAATCGATGAGAGGTGCGTGCCGTGGCGATCAAACAACTGTTAAAACGCACCAGTGGCTGGCTGTACCTGAACTCCCCGGTCGGACGCAACCAACTGCACGGCGCCGGGGTGATCCTGATGCTGCACCGGGTGCTGGCCAGCGACCAGGCCGCCGAACTGCCCCACCGCAATGAACTGTGCGTCGGGCCAAAGGCCTTTGAACATTTGCTGGTGTGGTTGAAAAAACACTTCGACTGCGTGCCGCTGATGGACATTCTGCAACCGGTTGCGCGCTCGCCGCGGCCGAAAGTGGCGCTGACCTTCGACGACGGCTGGCGCGACAACGCGGTGAATGCCTTCCCGTTGCTGCAAAAGCACCAGGTGCCGGCGAGCATCTTTCTGTCCACCGATTTCATCGGCAGCCGCCAGCGGTTCTGGTGGGAAAGCATCGGCGAAACCCTGTGGAACAGCCATGGCGAACCGGCACGCCGGCACCTGATCGAACGCTTGCTGCACCTGGGGCGCCCGTTGCCGACACTGTGCGATGACCCGGATCAGCAACGCCGCAGCCTGGCGTTGCTGAACTTTTTGCAGAGCCTGAAAAACCTGTCACCGCTGGACCTCAATCGCCTGACCGACGACTGCCCGCAGGAGTCGTTGCCCCAGGCACTGGACTGGCAGCAAGTGCGCCACCTGGAAGCGTCCGGCCTGGTGCGCTTCGGCCCCCACGGTGCCAGCCACGCCATCCTCACCGGCCTCGACGATCAACGCCTGCATGAAGAACTGAGCCGCAGTCGCGACGCGCTGCTCAACGGCTGCAACCGGCCGTTGCCGGTTTACTGCTACCCCAATGGCGACAACGATGCGCGGGTGCGCCAACAGGTGGCCAGGCACGACTTCCCGTTTGCCCTGGGCACCGGCACCGGCATTTATCGGGGGACCGAAGATCCTCTGGCCCTGCCACGCTTCGGCGTGAGCCAGCGTACCGCGCGCGATCCCGGGTTGCTGTCCTGGCGCATCTACCGTGGGGCACGTCCATGAGCCGCAGCAACTACCTCAGGCACCTGGCCCTGAGCATGGGCACCAAGCTGGCGATGATCGCCCTGCGCTTGCTGCGTAACATATTGCTGGCGCGGATCCTCGGCCCCAGTGAACGGGGCTTGTTTGCCTTGCTCAACACCCTGCCCGACCTGATCAGCGCTGCCACCAGCGGCGGCTTGAATTCAGCGGTGGGCTATCAGGCGGCCAAGCAACGACCGATGGGCTTGCTGCTCAGCCAGGTGCTGCTGTTCGGTTGTCTGCTGGCGGCGTTGCTGACCTTGCTGGTGGTGGCGCTGACCCGCGAGTTCGGCACAGAACTGGACATCACCCTGCAATTGGGCCTGCTCGCCTGGCTGTTGCTGCTGGCGGTGCCGCTGACCGTGCTCAAAAGCGGCTTGCTGACTTTGCACAACGCCTCGGGCGGCGTGGTTGCCTTCAATGCCTTGCGTCTGATCGAGTCGCTGGCGCCGCTGCTGGTGTTCCTTGCCCTGTTCTGGATGTGGAAAAGCGCAGCCCTGGAAGCGGCACTGATCAGTTGGCTGGCGGGGATCAGCCTGGTGGTGCTCGCCGGGTGGGTGTGGCTCAAGCGCGGGCATCCGCTGAGCCTGCAATGGGACCGCGCCAGTCAGAACGAACTGCTGCGCTACAGCGCCCGCAGCCATCCGGACCTGCTGTTCCAGCAAGTGATTCTGCGCTCCGACTATCTGTTCATCGGCGCTCTGCTCGGCACCACGGCGCTGGGTCACTACGCCATGGCGAGCGCGGCCGCCGAGTTGCTGCTGATCGTTCCGGAAGCGGTGACCACGCCGCTGATGAAGCGCCTGCTGCAACAGGAAGAAGGCATCGAAAAAGTCACGCCGCTGGCCTTGCGCTTGACCGCTACGGTGATGCTCGGCGCTTGCCTGAGCATGGCAGTGGTCGGTGAATGGTTGATCGTGACGCTGTTTGGCGAGGCCTATCAGCCTGCGTATCCTGCGTTGCTGGCGCTGCTGCCAGGCCTGTTCGGTCTGTGCTACATGAGCATTCTGCGCCTGGACCTGCTGGGCAAAAACCGGCCCGGCACGATTTCGTTGTTGATGGGCCTTAGCGCCCTGCTCAACCTGACGCTCAATGTGCTGCTGATCCCGACCTACGGCATCGTCGGCGCAGCAGCGGCGTCCTCTATCGCGTACCTGGCCGTGACCGTGGCGCTGTTGGTGGTGTATTGCCGGTTGAGCCACGTGCCGGCCTGGCAAACGCTCATCGTCCTGCCCGGCGACATCGCGCCGATGCTGCTGATGCTGCAACGGAAGTCGGCATGAAACACCTGTTATTGCTGGTGAGTCTTGGCCTCGGGCTGAGCGCCGAAGCGGCGCCCATGCGTTGGGCCGATATCCGCGACGGCAGCCTGTACCTGCAAACGGACCGCCCCGACACCCTGACCGTGCTCTGGGCCCCGGTGTGGCAGACTGAAGCCAACGAAGAACACCTCTACTTGCTCGACGGCCAGGGTAAACTCCAGAGCGAACGACTGATTGCCGCCAATGAGCCCCACGGTAGCCAACGCTGGGACCTGGCGCCGGGCGCCGCCAGTTATCGACTGGAAATTCCCGGCTACAGCTTCCGCCGTTATACGGTTGAGCACGACGACCACACCGTCGCACTGTTCGCCCCGGCCAAGGTGCATTTCAGCGCCGAGTCCCGGGACGGTGACGAGTTGTATTTCAAGGTCGCGGCCGGTGAGCACGCGGTGCTGGCCGGTAAATTCCACGGCGGCGTCGACGCATTGCAAGCGCAGCGCGTGAGCGACGGCCAACAGCTTTCACTGTCTCTCGAGTCTTACCCCGCCTATTGGCAGTTCGACAAAGTCGAGTTGCCCGTTGCAACCACCGATCAAGTCTGGCGCCTGCACCTGCGCGGCAGCGGCAAGGTCGCATTCTGGCTCGACGGCACGGCCAACCTGTTCGCCCAGAACCCGCAACAGCTCAAACCCTTGCGCGAAGACGAAGGCCAGACCGGGCTGACGCTGTACAAAGACGTGCTCGGCAAGACCCCGAACCTGGGTATCGCCCTGCCCTATGCGCGACTGCCGGACTCCAGTTTCGCCGTGCTCGATGCCCTGCAACCACAGGCCGGAACCTATTACAGCCTGGTCGACATCATGGCGACGCGACCACATTACGAAGACGTGTTCCGTCGGCTGTATCAGGATCGCTTCGGCATCACTCAGGACATCACCCTGCTGGCCGGCCGTCAGCGCCAGGCCAACCTGCGCGCCGACACCACCAGCAACGCCGGCCTCGACGCCTGGCTCGCCGCCACACGCGCACTTGGCGGCAAGGGCACGCACTACATCGGCTTTGCCGACGAACCGAACCTCAACTACCCGGACTACGCCACCTACCAGCGCATCTTCAAGAGCATGGCCTGGCAAGTGCGCAGCAACCCGGACAACACCAAAGCCGGCGTCCGCATTGCCATGCCGGCCAGCTCCCGGTTCGTCAATGGCCCGCTCGTCGACAATGCCGCCGACAAGCGCGGCATCGACTGGGCCCGACGCTTGCTGGCCGAGTCCGGCGACAAGATCGATGCGCTGGCGTGGCACGAATGGATGGTCCGCGACCTGCTGGCGACCCGTGTCTACCGCGATAGCGTACGCAAAGCGGCAGAGCTGGTGGGGCTCGACGCCCAGGGACGACCGCGCAAAGCCTTGTTGCTGGACCAGACCAACATGTCCAGCGGGGCCAGCCTCAGCCCTTACGATCAGGACACCCATTACGCCTCGTTATGGTGGGCCTCGGTCATCATCAATGCTTCCCAGGACGGCTTGCTCGACATGCTCGGCTGGTTCCAGGCCGACGACGAACCTGAGTATCCCAAGGGCATGTTCCGCGTGCTCGGCAAGGATGAATTCGAGCTCAAGCCCGTAGGTCTGGCGCAGCAATTCATCCGCCAGCATTGGCTAAGCGATGTCATGCGCCTGGAGAACGACGCCTTCGAGGTTGACGTGCTGGCCATGTCTGCCGGGCACCAACGCAGCCTGCTGGGCGTCAACAAAGGCTCGCGCTTGCAGCGTGTGAGCCTGGCCGGCGCGCAATGTCCATTGCCCCTGGGATCATTGCGCTATTTCGGCGACGACAACCGCAGTCGCGACGCATCTTTCAAGTGCCTGGAAGGTCGCATCAGCTTCGATTTGCCGGGAGAAACCCTGTTTGCCCTCAGCTGGAGCGCCTCATGAACGTCATTTATTTTTGCCCGTGGACGATTCGCCGCGCATTGAGTCATTCCACTCACGGCCAACACCGTCAGGAATCAAAAACATGAATGTTCTGAAAAAACTCAGCGATCACATCAAGCAAAAAGGCCTGCGCGCCACCGTCGGCAAGTTGTGGAAACACTACGTATTTTTCCACGAAGAACTGTTGTGGATGGAGCGCGATCTGGTGAGCCCGGTACCGCCACACAACCTTCGGCCCTATACACCGCTGCGACTGGAAACCATCACCCCTCAAAACGCCGTGGCGTTCGCCAAACACTTCGGCGATCGCGTGGGCACCATGGCCGAGTTGGCGTGCGAAGGGTACACCGGGCACATGTACCTGGATGAAAACGGCGATACCGTGGCCTTTATCTGGGGCAGCACACGCGATTATCTCGACCGTCATTACTACGGCTGCATGTTCCCGGTGCAGCCAGGTGAGTTCTTCGAGTTCGCTCTCGAGCAGATTCCTGCCTACCGGGGCACCACGCTGTCGGTCGATTTCCAGCTGAACCTGTGGAAAGCCATGGCTGATCAGGGCTGCAACAAAGTGGTGGACATCTGCGAGTCCCACAACATTCCCGCGCTCAAGCTGCACATCCGCATGGGGTATCGCGAGCAGGGGCGGATCATGAACATCTACCACCTGTTCGGCTGGCGCTTCTTCCGCGAAACCCGTTACAGAGGTTCACGCCTGGATGCCTTGCGCAAACCGGCACCCTCTCCTGTTCCAGCCGAGGCGAGTTGATCTTATGTCTGCACGATTCGAATGGCGCACTTCGCTGTGCACCGACGACTTTCCGATAGCGGCTTACGAAGCGTTGCGCCAGCGCGTAACAGACCACACGCCGTTCAACACCCTGGCCTGGCTATACGCGTCGGAACTGGCACTCAAGCCCGTCGAGCAGTTGCACGTGCTTCTCGGCTGGCAGGGTGACGAACTGGCGCTGTGCCTGCCGCTGGTGGCATCCGTGGAGCGCTTTGCGTGTTTGCCGTTTCGGGTCCTGCATCATTTGGGCTATCCCCTAGCCGACCGCCTCGCGCTGCTGACGAGGCTGGACGGCGACGCTATGCGCAACGCGCTGGCGCAGATCCGTCAACACCTGCCCCATGCCGTGCTGCAACTCAACGAACTGGCCGGTTCCACGACGCAGGCCCTGGCACCGTGGCAGGCACTGAGTTCGACCGCCGAACAACGCCTCAGCTGTCGGGTGCCGGTGCACCTGATCAGCGAGGCCGACCATCAGGAAGTCTCCGGCGACCCGCGCTACAAGCTGCGCCGCGCGCGCAAACGCATCGCCGCGTGTGGCGCCCGGGTGCGGCGGATTACTCCTGACGCCCTGACCATGGGGCCGCTGTTGCAGGACATCAGTGAAGTCGAAGCAGTGAGCTGGAAAGGCGATGAAGGGGTCGGGATCTTTGCCGATGCGCGGCATCGCCAGTGGATGGACCGCGCCTTCACCGCCCTCGCGGCCCGGGGCCTGGTGCGCGTGGTGGTGCTGGAGCTGGAGGGGCGCTGCATCAGCTATCGCCTCGGCTTGCTGGAACAGGGCCGACTGTACGACTACAACCTGGCGTTCCTGCCGCAATATGCCGACCTGGGCAGCGGCCGGGTGTTGCTCGAAGAGTGGATTCGCTGGGGCCTGGAAGACAACTGGCAGTGGATCGATGCGTCACGGGTCAGCCTGGAAAACTCCAGCCATCAACTGCACGAACGCATGACCGGGCAACTGGAACACTGGCGCTGGAGTTTTTACTCCTGGCGTCCAGGCGGCCTGGTGCTGGGGCTGGCCTTGCGGGTCTGGCAACGCTTCAAACCCCGATTGCAGCAATGGCGCGCCCGGCGCGCGGCGGCCGCAGTCGCCACCCCTACACCCGGCGCGACACCTGTCGTCAAAACGCCTGCGCCTACGGAAAACCTCAAGGAGGGTAAACATGCCTCGCCAAGTGATAGTCAACGCTGACGATTTCGGCCTCAGTGCCTGCGAAAACGCGGTGATCCTGGGCGCGTTCCAGGCCGGGCTCATCAGCTCCGCCACCGCCATGGCCAACATGCCGGCATTCGAAGCGGCCTGTGCCATGGCCCGGCATCCATTGCTCGAAGGCCGCATCGGCCTGCACTTCAACCTGACCTACGGCCGTCCATTGAGCCAGAGCATTGTGCAACGCCCGACGTTTTGCGACGGTGCCGGTGTGTTCGATCTCAACCTGCCCCGCACCCGCCTCTGGCTCGGGCGCCGGGATCGCCACGCCGTACTGGAAGAACTCGAAGCCCAGTGGCAGCGCTGCCTGGACAACGGCCTGCGCCCCAGCCACCTGGACTCCCATCAGCACGTGCACAACATCTGGCCGATCGGCGAGATCGTCGCACGCTTCGCCGCCCGCCAGGGGGTGCCGGTGCGTCTGGCGCGCAACCTGGGGCAAAACCTCAGCCTTCCCAAGCGCGTGTTCAAGGACCTGCTCAATCGCCGCCTGAGCAACCTGGCCGGCGCTACCGCCGACTACGTGTGCACCCCGGTGGATCTGCGCAACGCGGAGCCGCCAGCCGACGGGCTGCTGGAAATCGTCGCCCACCCGAACCAGCTCGGCGCCGACTTCGGCGATGCCTACCTGGAACCGGGAGAGTCCTTGAGTGCACTGCTGGAACAGCGCTTGCCGGGAGTGCCAAGGGTGGCCTATACCGCTGCGGGTGATACCGTACTGCAGCGCGCATAGGCCGTTCTGGAATAGCTCGCCTCGTGCTTGTGGGAGCGAGCCTGCTCGCGATGAAGTTAAACGTCTCACATACTTCTAGGAAAAAGCGTACATCAGTAAGGAGCAGCCTGACTCGCCTTGGACCACCATCTGCGAGTACTTTCGAATTGGATTCGGGAGTCAGAGCCAATGAAAGAGAAATTAAAAGACTTCGACATGGCAGCAATACTCGATAGCAACGAGGCCATCAACGAGTACTTTTTTCAGGTAATGAAATACGGAGATGTCGAAGAGTTTTCTCGAGCTATCGACTACATAACCGAGGCCTATTCAGTTCTAACCGGGTCCACCTGAAACCGCGTCGCCGCCATCGCGAGCAGGCTCGCTCCCACATTTTGACCGATGTCATACACAAATCCTGTGTACGACAAAGATTCAGTGTGAGAGCGAGCCTGCTTGCGAAGGCGTCAGTCCGAGCTACACATCACTCAGTTCTTCACCACCACCCACGTAAAACACAACGGCAACTGCGCCACCTGCTGCTGATAGCGGTCATAGCATTCTTCGCGATTGGAGTGCCGGTATTCCTTGAAGTGACGGATCTGCAGCCCTGCCGCAATGGCGGCGCTGAAGAGGTCGCCCAGGGTGTGGACGAACCAGTAGGACGCCGCCGACGGCTGTTCGACCTTGCCTTCGTAGACGATCGGTTCGTGCTGCACGAACGGTTCGCGACGGAAGTATGAGCTGGCCAGGCGAAAAGGATCGGTTGTCTCGGGGTCGAACATTTCCAGGAACGGGTGGGTTTCGTACACCACCAGTGCGCCACCCGGCTTCAGCGTGCGCGCCGCATGGCGGAAGAATTCGCTGATATCCGGCATCCAGTTCAGGACGCCGATGGTGATCAGCGCGAGGTCAAAGCGCTCCTGCAGTTGCGCAGGCAAGTGGTGAATGTCCGCTTCGATGAATTGCGGCGCATGGGGCGAGCGGGACGCCAGTTCCCGTGCCTGTTCGAGAAATGCTTCAGACTGGTCGACACCCACCACGCTGCGCGCGCCCAGGGCAAACAGCGACAGACTTTCGCGGCCGTTGTTGCAGCCCAGTTGCACCACCTCCTTGCCGTCGACACCTGTCTGGGTCAGCAAGGCGGTCAAGGTGTCATCCAGGCAGGAGAAATCCGCGTGGGTCACGTCCTTCAACAAGGCTTGCCATTCGCTTGAGTCTTTGTGGTGACGGGCGGAGTCATTCCAGGCCTCGCGGTTGCTGGCGATGGCTTGTTCTTTTGTCGGCAGTTCCATTGCACGCTCCAGGGTTCGGGTCGTCGATTTGACCGGCCGGAGTCTAGTTCAACCTCATCCTGGCAGGTGTTGCGAACATGTAATCCGCACAGCACCGACGGCTGCCCACGGCGGCAGCTATAGTTAATGACCTTGGGGACATGTGATTAAACCGATTTCGCAGGTGTTGCCATGAACAAAACCAATCTGACGCTGTTGCTCGCCGTTTGCCTGAGCGCCACCGCTGTCGCCCACGCCGACGACATGCCCACCACCAACTACAGCAGTGAATTCAACTATTACGGCGCCGACCAACCCTTCGCCCACCCCGTACCACCGTCCATGAGCACCGTGCCGCCGGGTTCGTACATCCCGACCGCGCCCGGGGAGTTCATTCCGATTTCAAGCGAGCACGTGTTTTACGACTCACGCCTGCCGACCGTGGCCGACGCCACGGTTCGCGTGTTTGTCCGCACCTACGATCCGGAACATGGCGTCTACGTGAACCAGGAAGTCCAGGACTCCGGTTGCGTGCTGTCCTGCCTGAGGCAAGGCCCGATGTTGCAGTGAGCACCAGGGGGCGTTCTCAATCAGTTTCCCTACCACTGCCGTTTGTCCGGGCGGCAGAGGCCGAGTTTTTCGATCCGGTAGCGCAACATGTCGCGGCTGAGTCCCAGCAGGCGTGCCGATTTGGTGACATTCCAGTCGGTCTTGTCGAGCATCTTGCGCACCATGTCACGCTCCACTTCCGGCAGATTCGTGGATTCGCTACCGTTACCGTTACCGTTGGTCGGACGTGGCTCGCTGAAATGTTGCGGCTCGGGATGAAACATCGGTGGATCATCCACCAGGCTCAGGCAGACGTTCAACTGATGGGCGGCGATGGTGTCGCTTTGCGCCAGTAACACGGTTTGTTCCAGCATGTTGCGCAATTCCCGCACGTTGCCCGGCCAGCTGTAGCTGAGCAGTAAATCTTCGGCCTGATTGCTGAAATGCAGGTTCGGCTTGCCGTAGCGTTTGCCATGCAGCCTCAGGAAGTGCCGGGCCAGCAGCAGGATATCGGAGCCACGGGCATACAGGCGCGGCACCTTGATCGAAATGATGCGCAGGCGGAAAAACAGGTCGCGGCGGAATTTGCCTTGCTGGACCATTTGCTCGAGATTGCAGTTGGTGGCGCTGATCACCCGTAGATCGACCTTGCGCTCCTTCACCGAACCGACCCGGCGAATGGTCCGGTCTTCCAGCAGTTTCAGCAGCTTGGCTTGCAACAGCAGATCCATTTCACCGATTTCATCGAGGAACAGCGTGCCGCCATCGGCCGCTTCCACCAGCCCCATGYGACGGTCCTTGGCGTCGGTGAAGGCGCCCTTCTCGTGGCCGAACAGTTCCGATTCCACCAGATTGGACGGGATCGAAGCGCAGTTGAATTCAATGAACGGGCCTTTGGCGCGCGAGCCGTCGAAGTGCAAGGCCCGGGCCACCAGTTCCTTGCCGGTGCCGGTCTCGCCTTCCACCAGGACCGGTGGCAGATCACTGTTGGCCATCCGCCGTTCGGCGTCGAGCAACTGGCTGATGGTGCCCTTGAGATACACCATCGGTGCCGACTCGCCAATCAGCGCCTGCAACCCCGACTTCTGGGCTTCGCGCTCCTGGTAAAACGACAGTGTGCGCTCCATGCGGTCAGTAGCCAGGGCCTTGTCCAGCAGCTGCTTGAGCTCCGGCAGGGCCACCGGTTTGGTGACGTAGTGAAAGGCGCCCTCTTTCATCGCCACCACGGCGTCTTCGACGTTGCCGTAGCCGGTCATCATGATCACTTTCAGATCCGGCGCGCTGACGCGCAGCCTCTGGATCAGCTCGTGACCACTCATGCCCGGCAACGAGTTGTCGGTCAGTACCACGTCAGGAGCGAAGGAGCCCAATTGCTCCAGTGCATCTTCGGCCGAGTGGCAAACGGTCACCTCGAAGCCCTTGCGCTCCAGGTAATTCTGAATATTCTCGGCGAGAATTTCGTCATCCTCGACCAGCAGAATGCTGTGCTCCATATGCTCCTCCCGTTGCCACTTTGAAATTGAGACAAACACGGGTTCCTTCCTGCTCCCGGCTAGTCAGTTCGACCGAGCCATCAAACCGCTCCATTATTCTCTTCACCAGGGCCAGGCCCACACCCAAACCGCCTTGCTTGGTGGTGAAAAACGGCTTGAAGACCATTTGTTGCTGTTGTTCGGATATGCCCTTGCCCGTGTCGGCCAGGGTCATTCTCAAGTCGCCGGGCACAGAAGAATCGATCTCGATCGTCAACACGCCCCCCTTGGGCATGGCTTCCAGTGCGTTGGCAAACAGGCTATTGAGTATCTGCGTGAGCAACACCTGTTGGCTGACGACCTGTGGCACGCTGACAGGAGAGAAACGCACTTCGACGTTCGAGCGCTTGATCAGGGACTCGAAGGCACTCAAGGTGTCATCGAGGGCCAGCACCAGGTCGACCGTTTCACAGTCGTCATTCATCGGCCGCAACGACACCAGCAATTCACGGACCCAGCGCGACATGCGGTCGACCTGATTGATGATGTCGCCAATATTTTTCTGTGCGGTCTGGCTGGCGATGCCCTGGGCCAGTTCGGCGCTGGAACGGATGTTCGCCAGCGGATTGCGCAGGCTGTGGGCGACCGCCGAGGACATTTCCCCCAAGGCGACAAAGGTCTCGTTGGCGATCAGCTGGTTCTGCTGGTTCTGCAGCTGTATCGCCGCACGCCGGACGATCCAGAACAGCCCCAGGTAAATGACCGCCCCGCCGATCAGGGTGGCCAGCCAGATCGCCTTGAAGCCACGCTGGATGCGCTCCACCAGGTCCACCGGTTCCTTGTAGATCTCCACCATGGCAATCACTTTGCTTCTGTCGGCATTGAACATCGGAATGTAGTTCTCGACGAACAGGTATTGCGGTTCGCGCAGCAGGCGCTGCTCGGGGCGCGCCTCATCGATCTCGTGGTAGTTGGTGGACACCGGCGATTTCATTTCGAAGGATTCATCCAGCTCCTCGTCGCCTTCGATGCGTATGCCAATCAACTCGGAGTTGGTCGACCAGACCACGGTGCGGTCCTGGGCGTACACCGTCGCCAGCAGGATGTCCGGCAGATGCTCCACATGGTCGAGAAACTCAAGGCGCGCGTCGGCCCGGGCTTCGGGGTTGATGTCGGAATCGGCATGGTCCAGACGCGGGTCGAGCATTTCGCCTATGGTTCTGTCCGGCGAAATCCTTTCATGACGGATTTCGGCCTCGCCAATGGCTTGAATGAACTGCGCAGTCAGCATCGAATCGCGCTTGATGCTTTCATCGACCACAAAGCGCGTGGAGATGTAACCCAGCCCCAGCGCCACCACGGCGATGATGAAAAAGCTTGCCAGGGAGAACCAGCGCAGCAAATTGAACTGCGGCCGCCAGCCCTTGCGCGGTACTGCCGGAGCCTGCGGCGCAGCTACCTTTTGTTGTTCCAGTATCTGCATGGCTATGTCCTGAGTCTTTGAAATCGAGCCTTTCCAGCCGGGTATCAAGTCAGTGTAGGTAACATTGATAGCAATTGACTGGCCCACGTAACTATTTCGACGCTATGGCACCTGGGTCATGTCGGGTTGCGCGACCGAATGATGATGCTCAGGCTCCTCATTACCACTGACCACTGGCGGATGCTGACGGTCAGTTTCTTCTTGCAGGAAATCGATGATGGACCGGACGGAATGCTCATCCAGCCGCAAGTTGGGCATCGGGATCTTGTTGTAGCGATCGAACAGCTCCATCGCAATCGGGTCCTTTTCCGCGAGCATGCGATCCGGTTCGCGGATCCAGCGGCTGAGCCAGGCCGGATCGCGCTGATGGGTCACGCCGATCAGGTCCGGGCCGATGCTGCGCATGCCAATGCCCTGCCCGTCCAGCGGACCGAGGCTGTGGCAAGACGCGCAGCGGGTGCGGAACAGCTCTTCGCCATTGCTCGGCGGGCGGATTTCCGGTGCGTTGACGTAGCTTTCTTCCACACTGGGCTGTTTCCAGTTATGCAGGGTATTGGCCAGTTGATCGGCCAGAATCCACGGATTTTCGAACGGCGAGGATTTCATCCAGCGGCCCGTTGCCTGGTTGCCGATGATCAGGCTCAGGTTGTGGTCCTTGTTGCGCCCGTTATCGATGCCTTCGATGAACAGCCCCAGTTTCTTGCGCAACTCGGTGACGTCGGCGAATTCCCCGGTGAGGAATTTCCAGCCCGGCCCGACCTGGAAGCGCTGCGCATAGGCCTTGAGCACCTCGGGGGTATCACTCAAGGGGTCGATGCTGATGGAATAGAAGAAGATGTCCTTGCCGACCCGATCCCCCAGCAGTTTCTGCACCTGGCGCAGGCGCGCGGTTTCCAGGGGGCAGGAGTCGCTGCACGAGGTGAAGATGAAGTTGATCACCACCACCTTGCCTTTGATCATGTCATCGAAAAAACGCAGCTGTTGACCGTCCTGGTCGGTCAGCAGGGTGTTGGGGAAATAGTCGCCACCCCAGGGGGTGTTGTCTTCAACGACAGCGGGTTCGGCAGTGGATGCAGGAGCAGGTGTGGGCGTCGACGTTGGCTGGCTGGCGACCAGCAGCTGGCTGGCCAGCAAACCGGTCACCACCATCAGCACCAGGTGCATGCCCAAGGCTCGTGAGCGTGGTGTATGCATTTTCATGTCGACACCCTCTCTGTTCATTGCTTGACGGTCACTTTCAGACAGTAGCCATCACCGGTTGCCCATAACGCACCATCAACAGTTTTGGCGAAATCGAAAGAATCCTGGTTGGCCTCCGGCATGCTCAAATTGGCATTCAGCGCCGCCGGTTCATCAGCGGGTTCGTCGCAATAAGCCAAAGGGTCGGAAGGTTCTGGCTGTCGCTCGTCATCGATAGGGCTGGCGCGCAGTGTCGCTGTACTCAGTGTCATCGTCAGCAGGACGCCCAGGGGCGCTAACAGTCCTGGCCGTTTGAAGTTGCGCTGCGCTTTTTTTTCCATCACCAGCCGCCTCGATGTCGTGAACGGGGTGATGGTGCTGTAGCAAGGACCTCGCCAATTTTGTATCTGCTTTATAAAAAAGTATTAACACTCGCCAAAACAACGGTTTATCAACATCGATGTGCCATGACTGTGGAGATAGCTGGGGATTGCACCCACAAACGGGGGATAGTTCATCCCCATTTTCAGAGGGCCAGATTAAACAACAGGCGGACAGTGGTGCCCTCGCCTTCACGGCTTTGCAGGGTCACCGCACCACCAAAACGTTCCATGATCCGCTTGACCAGCACCAGCCCGACGCCCAGCCCGCCCTGCTTGGTGGTAAAGAATGGCCGGAAGGCCATGGCGCGCTGCTCTTCGCTCATGCCTTTTCCGGTATCGCTCACCCTCACGCTGACGCGCCGGGCATCGTGAGGTTCGATCAGGATGGTCAGGGTGCCGCCGCCGTCCATGGCTTCCACCGCGTTGGACAGCAGGCTGTTGAGAATCTGGGTCAGTTGCACCTGCTGACCCAGGACCATGGGCGTCTGGTCCGGCTCGAACACCACGTTGATCCTGGCCTTGCTGATCTGCTGCTCGTAAGCCATCAGGCTGTCATGCAGGGCCGCCACCAGGTTCACCGGTTCAGCCTCGTCGTTGAGCGGTCGCAGGGACTGGAGCAACTCCCGTACCCATTTCGACATGCGATCGACCTGAGCAATGATGTCGTTGATGTTCCCGTGTGCCGGACCGCTGTCGAACTCCATCGCCAGCTCGGCGCTTGAACGAATGTTCGCCAGTGGATTGCGCAGGCTGTGGGCGACCGCCGAGGACACCTCCCCCAGCGCCACAAAGGTTTCGTTGGTGATCAATTGCTTCTGCTGCGTCACCAGCAGGATCGCCGCCCGCCGCACGATCCAGTACAGGCCCAGGTAAATCAGACTGCCGCCCAGGGCGGTCGCCAGCCAGATCAGCACCAGGCCGCGCTGCATGCGGTTGATCAGGTCCTGCGGTTCCTTGTAAATCTCGACCATCGCCGTGACGTTGCGACCCTCGGCGTCGAACAAGGGAACGTAGTTTTCGATGAAGATGAATTTGGGTGGTTCCAGGAACTTCTGTTCCATGCGGGATTTGTCCACATCGTGGTAACTGCTCGACACGGGAAGCCTGGAGCTGAACGCCCGGTCGAGGTCTTCGTCGCCATAAATCGTGGTGCCCGTCAAGGCCGGGTTGGTCGACCAGATCACCCTGCGGTCGGGGGCATAGATGCTGGCCAGGATCACGTCCGGCAAATGTTCGACATGGTCGATGAAATCATCACGGAAATCGGCACGTGACAGCGGGTCGACGTCAGGAAAGTACTTGTCATTTCGTGGGTCGAGCAACTCACCCATGCTCGGGGAGTTGGGAATCGACACATGGCGCAACTCGGTCAAGGCAATCGACTGAATGAATTGCGAGGTCAATAGCGCATCGCGCTGCACGCTTTCGGTAATCACGAACCGCGAGGTCACCGCCCCCAGCGCCACCGCCACCATGCCGATCACCACCATGCTGACCAGCGAAAACCAGCGCAGCAGATCAAACGGCCGCTTGCGCGTGTTCAAACGGGCTTCGCTTTCGGTCACAAGCACTTTGGTCATTGAGTTCATGGACACGGTTCCCGGAAACCCCCTATAGGTTTATAGCCCACTCATGGCCGTTTGCCCGAACCTGGGGACTGCGATACCCCCCCGCCCCGCCGTCCCATCTCCCCCCAAAGTTGGGGACAGCTGCCCGCTCCCGAACTTCCCGGTCTATCACCCGTGACTGCGCCAATGCCTTTACTGCGAGCTTCTCACGGGCGTTTTCGCTGATTGGTATGGCAGTTGCCAAACACCCTGCCAACTGACCCGTCCCCAAGGGGCAGGTACTTCGATAGAGGGAATACTCATGCACCCTTTACTGTGCAAAACCGCGACCGCCCTGGTCGTGACCGCTCTAGCCCAAGGTATTGCCCAGGCAGCGCTGTTTGCCGTAGACCCCGGCCCCTACCTGCCAGCCAATGGCAATTTCTCCGCCTGGTATCAGGACACCCACGGCCGAACCCTTGACCTGTGTTTGTCAAAAGCTGTCAGTTCAAGGGTTACCAGCGCGCCAGGCGCCCCGACTTACATGTGTTCGTTGATCCCTGATCCCGGCATTTTCGACGACACCCAACCGTTGGTCTTCCCGACCAATTTCCCCGACGAAGCGTTCTGGGCCACCGGCGAAACCACCATCGTCGATGCCGCCCGAGGCATTGACCTGACCTATGTCTCGGCGCTTGAAGCCGCCTTCAGTGGCGATGATCCGCTGGAGGGCGACCAGATCAGCTTCGCCCGTATCCGTATTCGCATCGACGTGCCCACTGCCGGCACCTATGTTATCACCCACCCCTACGGCGTCGGGGCAGCTAGCGCACCAGCCGCTCGGCCAACGCCTTGGCCTGGCTCGCCACATCGGTGACGGCGGTACTTTCCCACCACATGCCGCGCAATGGCGGGCCCATGGCAAACAGGCGGCGGGCGGGCTGACCCTCGGCGTTCAGTACCGCGCCATCGACCTCTGCCGCGATGCCCAAGGCCAAAGGCCCCGGCCGCACCAGGCCGCGGGCGAGCAATTGCCGGGGTAGTGGTCGCGCGACCCGGCGCCAATCGTATTCGATACCGCTGGAGTTGATCAGGGCGGCACCGCTGACCACACTGGTCTGCGCCTCGCCGCGCCGTCGAAGGCAGATACTCACCTCGCCATTCAACGAAGGCTCAAGCCCCTTGAACGAGGCCGCGTGAATACGTAACCGCCCTTCTTTATATAAGCGCTCCACCAGTTCGGCGCTCAAGGGCGGCGAGCGGTGGTGATGGCTTTCCCACCACGGCCGCACATGCCGCACGAACTGCCGACGCTGCACGTCCGTCGCCTGGTGCCACAAGCGGCTGATGTGTGCCCGCACCGTGTTCAGTGGCCCCTGCCAGTCGACACCCTGGGCGATGGCGTCCCGACAGTGCCGACGCAGTTCACGCATCAACTGGCGAGGTGTACGGATGTGCTGATCCTGCGCGAGAAAATCCACCCAGGCCGGTGGCTGGCGACGTACATGGGGGCGCAGGCCATGGCGGGAAAACACTTCGATGGGCCCACGATGCCCGGCCTGATCCAGGGACACCACGGCGTCGACCATGGTCAGGCCAGAGCCGATGATCATGACCGTCGATTGCGGGTCGAGTCGCTGCATAGCCCCCACGTCCCATGGATCAAGGGCTGCAGCGTTCAAACCACAAGATCGGGTTTGTGGCGTGCGCGCAGCGGGAAACACCCCCGTGGCCAAGACCGCAAAAGCGCCCTGCAAGCTTCGGCCATCACTCAAGGTCAACCGCACTACGTCTGCATCGGCTTGCAAATCGACCACTTCGGCCTGCACATGCTCGACCGTCGAACCGTTCAATGCGCCCAGTGCCTGCGCGTCTGCCAGGCGCTGCCGGGCGTACAGGCCAAAAATTCCCCGTGGCGCAAACAGCTCGCTGACCGGCACGTGCTGCTGATCCGATTCCGGCCAGCCGCCCGCCTCGATGTACTCGGTCAGCCATTGGGTAAAATCGTCGGCGTTGTCCGGGTCGAGACTCACCCGCGCCGCGTTGCCGTTGAGCGTATGGCCCAGTTCCACCGCGCTGTAGGCTTCGCCCCGCCCCAACTCGGTCCGGGGCTCGATCACCAGCACCCGGCGCCGGCCCGGCAAACGCATCAACTGCGCCGCCAGCATCGCGCCACTGAGGCCACCGCCGACAATCAGGATGTCAGCGTCATTGGTCAAGGTCTGGTCCATCGTGCTCTCCCTGTTCAGATCACCACATTACGCACAAACCGCGCCGCCACCGCCCCGTCATTGCGATAACAGTGCGGCTGGTTGCTGGCGAACATGAAGAATTCACCCGCGGCGATATGCTGTGGCTGGTCGCCGAGCATAACGGTCAGGCAACCTTCGAAGACATAAATCTGCTCGCTCCAGCCATCGGCGTCCGGCTCCGACGGATACACCTCGCCCGGTTGCAGGCACCACTCCCACTGCTCGACTTCGCGGCTGGCCTGGGCCTTGGAGAGCAACACCGCTTTGCTGCCGGGGATCGTGCCGGTCCAGGCCAGTTCATTGATACGGCCGGGATCTCGGGCGTCGGGGGCCTGGATCAAATCACTGAAGGCAACGCCGAGGGCTTCGGCCACCCGGTCGAGGGTGGTCAGGCTGACGTTCTTTTCCCCCGCCTCGATCGCCACCAGCATTCGACGGCTGACACCGGACTTTTCCGCCAGCGCGCTCTGGCTCAGGTCGGCGGCATGCCGCAAACGACGGACGTTTTGGCTGACGTGCTGGAGGACCGAAGCCCGTTGGGTAGAATCTTTGTGCACTATATTGCTCACTGGGTGGGGTTGGGCAGTATACTGCGCAACATTCGGCGCATTGTGCGTCCCCCTCAAGTAGCGTGCAAGGTCATGACGTCGGTGAACTCCCCAAAGGCTGCCTCCCGTTTCACAAGGTTCAGCAAGGCCGAATGCGTGCTGGTGCTGATCACGATGGTCTGGGGCGGTACCTTCCTGTTGGTACAGCATGCGATGACCGTCAGCGGCCCGATGTTTTTCGTCGGCCTGCGCTTTGCCGCCGCCGCTGGCATCGTCGCCCTGTTTTCCTGGCGTCAACTGCGCGACCTGACCTTGTTCGAACTCAAGGCCGGGGCATTTATCGGCGTGGCGATCATGCTCGGCTACGGCTTGCAGACGGTCGGGCTGCAAAGCATTCCCAGCAGCCAGTCGGCATTCATTACCGCGCTGTATGTCCCTTTCGTGCCGTTGCTGCAATGGCTGGTGCTGGGGCGGCGACCGGGATTGATGCCCAGCATCGGCATCATGCTGGCCTTTACCGGGTTGATGCTGTTGTCCGGGCCGTCCGGTGCGTCGTTCAACTTCAGCCCCGGTGAAATCGCTACCTTGATCAGCGCCGTGGCCATTGCGGCCGAGATCATCCTGATCAGCACCTATGCCGGCCAGGTCGATGTACGCCGGGTGACGACGGTGCAACTGGCGGTGACTTCGGTGCTGTCGTTCCTGATGGTGGTGCCGACCAGCGAGGCGATACCGGATTTCTCGTGGTTGCTGCTGTGTAGCGCGCTGGGCCTTGGGGCGGCGAGTGCGGCGATTCAGGTGGCGATGAACTGGGCACAGAAAAGCGTGTCACCAACCCGCGCCACGCTGATCTATGCCGGTGAGCCGGTATGGGCCGGGATTGTCGGGCGCATCGCCGGGGAACGCCTGCCGGCGATTGCCTTGGTCGGGGCTGGATTGATTGTGGCGGCGGTGATAGTCAGTGAGTTGAAGACCAAGGGTAAGACTGCGGCGGCTGAGGAAGAGTTGGAAGAGGAAACTCAGCGATAAACCGCGGATTCTGCATTACCTGATAGGCCGCCATCGCGAGCAAGCTCGCTCCCACAGTGTTTTGTATTGCGCACAAAACTGTATGTACACCTCAAAACCTGTGGGAGCGAGCTTGCTCGCGATGGCGTCAGCACAGGCGAAAACCCTCTACCAGAAACAATGTGAATCAGGGCTTTTCCGTCTACCGTGTAGGATTCTGCGACAGCTTGGCGTTTGGTGATCCGGGAGCTGGCACGTATGATGCTTCACAAACTTCCGCAGATTAGAAGCCTATGTCCCTGATAGTTCTACTGCTTCTGCCTTTCATAGGCAGCTGTTTGGCGGCCGTGTTGCCGCACAACGCCCGTAACGCCGAATCCCTGCTGGCTGGCCTGATCGCCCTGATCGGTACCCTTCAGGTCGCATTCCTGTACCCGCAGATCGCCCATGGCGGCRTCATTCGCGAAGAGTTTCTCTGGTTGCCCAGCCTGGGCCTGAACTTCGTCCTGCGCATGGACGGTTTCGCCTGGCTGTTCTCCATGCTGGTGCTGGGCATCGGCACCCTGGTTTCGTTGTACGCGCGCTACTACATGTCGCCGAACGATCCGGTGCCGCGTTTCTTCGCGTTTTTCCTGGCCTTCATGGGCGCCATGCTCGGGCTGGTGATTTCCGGCAACCTGATCCAGATCGTGTTTTTCTGGGAGCTGACCAGCCTCTTTTCGTTCCTGTTGATTGGCTACTGGCACCATCGCGCCGATGCCCGGCGCGGCGCCTACATGGCACTGATGGTGACCGGTGCGGGCGGTTTGTGCCTGCTGGCGGGGGTCATGCTGCTCGGCCATGTGGTCGGCAGCTATGACCTGGACAAGGTCCTGGCCGCCGGCGACCTGATTCGCGCCCATGCCCTCTACCCGATTCTATTGCCCCTGATCCTGATCGGCGCACTGAGCAAAAGCGCGCAATTTCCCTTCCATTTCTGGCTGCCCCACGCCATGGCCGCGCCGACCCCTGTGTCGGCGTACCTGCACTCGGCGACCATGGTCAAGGCCGGGGTGTTTCTGCTCGCGCGGCTATGGCCATCGCTCTCGGGCAGTGAACAATGGTTCTATATCGTCAGCGGCGCCGGCGCCTGCACCCTGTTGCTCGGGGCGTACTGCGCAATGTTCCAGAACGACCTCAAGGGCTTGCTGGCCTACTCGACCATCAGCCACCTCGGCCTGATCACCCTGCTGCTCGGCCTGAACAGTCCGCTGGCCGCCGTCGCCGCGGTGTTCCACATCCTCAACCATGCGACGTTCAAGGCCTCGCTGTTCATGGCCGCGGGCATCATCGACCACGAAAGTGGCACCCGCGACATCCGCAAGCTCAGTGGCCTGTACAAACTGATGCCGTTCACCGCCACCCTGGCCATGGTCGCCAGCGCCTCGATGGCCGGCGTACCGTTGCTCAACGGCTTCCTGTCCAAGGAAATGTTCTTCGCCGAAACCGTGTTCATCAATGCCACCCGCTGGGTCGAACTGAGCTTGCCGATCGTGGCAACCATTGCCGGTACCTTCAGCGTGGCTTACTCCCTGCGTTTCACCGTGGATGTGTTCTTCGGTCCGCCCGCGACCGACTTGCCCCACACGCCCCACGAGCCACCGCGCTGGATGCGCGCACCGGTCGAGTTGCTGGTGTTCACTTGCCTGGTGGTGGGGATCTTCCCGGCCCAGGTGGTCGGCCCACTGCTCGCGGCGGCGGCGCAACCGGTGGTCGGCGGCACGCTGCCCGAATACAGTCTGGCCATCTGGCACGGCCTGAACGCGCCGATGATCATGAGCCTGATCGCCTTGTCCTGCGGCACCGTGCTCTATCTGCTGCTGCGCAATCAATTCAAGCGCGGGCGCTTCAACCGCCCGCCCGTCGTCGGTCGCCTGGACGGCAAGCACCTGTTCGAATACGCGTTGGTCGCCAGCATGCGCCTGGCCCGGCGCCTGGAGCCGCGGATTGGCACCCGGCGCCTGCAAATGCAGTTGTTCCTGGTGGTGTTCGCCGCCGTGCTGGCCGGGTTGATTCCCATGTTGCACAGCAGCCTGCACTGGGGCGACCGGCCGAAAATCCCCGGGTCGATCGTCTTCGTCACCTTGTGGTTGCTGGCCATCGCCTGCGCCCTTGGCGCGGCCTATCAAGCCAAGTATCACCGGCTCGCGGCCCTGACCATGGTCAGCGTCTGCGGCCTGATGACCTGCGTCACTTTCGTCTGGTTTTCGGCGCCGGACCTGGCCCTGACCCAACTGGCGGTCGAAGTGGTGACCACGGTGCTGATCCTGCTGGGCCTGCGCTGGTTGCCACGACGGATCGAGGAGGTCTCGCCGTTGCCGGGCAGTCTGCGCCGGGCGCGGGTACGGCGGATCCGCGACTTGCTGCTGTCGACCGCGGTCGGTGTCGGCATGGCGTTGCTGGCCTACGCCATGCTGACGCGCCAGACCCCCAACGACATTTCCTCGTTCTACCTCAGCCGCGCCTTGCCCGAGGGCGGCGGCAGCAACGTGGTCAACGTGATGCTGGTGGACTTCCGTGGTTTCGACACCCTCGGTGAAATCACCGTGCTGGTGGCCGTGGCCCTGACCGTGTTCGCCCTGCTGCGCCGCTTCCGTCCGCCGAAAGAAAGCCTGCAACTGCCGGCCCAGCAACGCTTGCTCGCGCCGGATGTGGTCACCGACCTGGTCAACCCGCGTCACGCCAGCGACACCGCGCTCGGCTTCATGATGGTGCCGGCGGTGCTGGTGCGCCTGCTGTTGCCGGTGGCGCTGGTGGTGTCCTTCTACCTGTTCATGCGCGGGCACAATCAACCGGGCGGCGGTTTTGTCGCCGGGCTGGTGATGTCGGTGGCGTTCATCCTGCAATACATGGTCGCCGGCACGCAGTGGGTCGAGGCGCAGATGAGCCTGCGGCCACTGCGCTGGATGGGCACCGGACTGCTGATTGCCACAGCCACCGGGCTGGGTGCGATGCTGGTCGGCTATCCGTTCCTGACCACCCACACCTGGCATTTCTCGTTGCCGCTGCTGGGTGATATTCACCTGGCCAGCGCGCTGTTCTTCGACATCGGCGTGTACGGCGTGGTGGTCGGTTCGACCCTGTTGATCCTCACCGCCCTCGCCCACCAATCGGTACGGGGTCACAAAACCGCTGCCCAACCTAAATCCATTGCCATGAAGGAGGTCGTCTGATGGAAGAAGTCATCGCAATCGCCATCGGCGTGCTGGCCGCGTCCGGCGTCTGGCTGATCCTGCGCCCACGGACGTTCCAGGTGGTCATGGGCCTGTGCTTGCTGTCCTATGGCGTCAATCTGTTCATTTTCAGCATGGGCAGCCTGTTCATCGGCAAGGAACCGATCATCAAGGACGGCATCCCTCAGGACCTGTTGCATTACACCGACCCGTTGCCGCAAGCCCTGGTGCTGACGGCGATCGTCATCAGCTTCGCCATGACCGCGCTGTTCCTGGTGGTGCTGCTGGCCTCCCGGGGCCTGACCGGCACCGACCATGTGGATGGCCGGGAGCCCAGGGAATGATGGCGATGACCCACCTGATCGTCGCGCCCATCCTGCTGCCGTTGCTGACTGCCGCGATCATGCTGATGCTCGGTGAGAAGCACCGGCCGCTCAAGGCCAGGATCAATCTGTTCTCCAGCCTGCTCGGGCTGGGCATTGCCGTGGCATTGTGGCAATGGACGCAGACCACCGGCGTGCCCGGCTCCATCGGCGTGTACCTGCCGGGCAACTGGCAAGTGCCATTCGGCCTGGTGCTGGTGGTTGATCGCCTGTCGGCGCTGATGCTGGTGCTGACCGGCATCATCGGCGTCTGTGCCCTGCTGTTTGCCATGGCCCGCTGGGACGGCGCCGGTTCGAGTTTTCACGCGCTGTTCCAGATCCAGATGATGGGCCTTTACGGCGCGTTCCTCACCGCTGACCTGTTCAACCTGTTCGTGTTCTTCGAGGTGCTGCTGGCGGCGTCCTACGGGTTGATGCTCCACGGCTCGGGCCGGGCACGGGTGTCGTCGGGGCTGCATTACATCTCGATCAACCTGCTGGCCTCGTCGCTGTTCCTGATTGGTGCGGCGCTGATCTATGGCGTAACCGGCACGCTGAACATGGCCGACCTGGCGGTAAAGATCCCGCTGGTGTCCGCAGCCGATCGCGGCTTGCTGCACGCCGGCGCGGGGATTCTTGCCGTCGCGTTCCTGGCCAAGGCCGGCATGTGGCCGCTGAACTTCTGGCTGGTGCCAGCCTATTCGTCGGCCAGCGCGCCGGTGGCGGCGATGTTCGCGATCATGACCAAGGTCGGCGTCTACACCTTGCTGCGCCTGTGGACGCTGCTGTTCTCCGCCCAGGCCGGGGCATCGGCGTTCTATGGCGGTGAGTGGCTGATCTACGGCGGCATGGCGACCATCGTTTGCGCTGCCATGGCGATCCTCGCCGCACAACGCCTGGAGCGCATGGCCAGCCTGAGCATTCTGGTGTCGGCGGGCATTCTGTTGTCGACCATCGGTTTCGCCCAGCCGAACCTGGTCGGCGCGGCGCTGTTTTATCTGTTCAGCTCGACCCTGGCGCTGAGCGCACTATTCCTGCTGGCCGAACTGATCGAGCGCTCGCGCTCGGCCAATGAAATCCTGCTCGAAGATGAAACCGAACTGCTGCCCCGGCCACTGGAATCCCTGCATCCGCCCAAAGGCATCAACCTCGACGACGAACAAAAAGCCGTGGTCGGCCAGGTGATTCCCTGGACCATGGCGTTTCTTGGGCTGAGTTTCATCGCTTGCGCCTTGCTGATCATCGGCATGCCGCCGCTCTCCGGCTTTATCGGCAAACTCGGGTTGATCGGTGCCCTGCTCAATCCGCTGGGCCTGGGCAACAGCGGCGACACACCGGTTTCCAACGCCGCGTGGGGTCTGTTGGTGTTGTTGATTGTGTCCGGGCTGGCGTCACTGATCGCCTTCTCGCGTTTGGGCATCCAGCGCTTCTGGACGCCAGCGGAACGGCCATCGCCCCTGCTGCGACGCCTTGAATGCGTACCGATCCTCGCCCTGCTGGGCTTGAGCATTGCGCTGACCTTCAAGGCCGATCCGCTGCTGCGCTACACCCAGGCCGCCGCCGATGCCTTGTACAACCCGCAGCAGTATGTGATGGCGGTGCTCGACACGCGCGTCGTACCGAACCCGCCGGCCCATGCGACCACGCTGGAGGTGCAGCCATGAAGCGCCTGTTTCCGGCACCGCTGCTGTCGCTGGCCTTGTGGCTGCTGTGGTTGCTGCTGAACCTGTCGACCAGCCCCGGCAATCTGCTGCTGGGTGCGGTTCTGGGGTTTTGTGCGCCGCTGATGATGCGCAGGCTGCGTCCGCTGCCGGTGCGCATCCGTCGTCCCGGGGTGATCCTGCGCCTGGTCCTGCTGGTCGGGCGTGATGTGCTGGTGTCCAACCTCGCCGTGGCCTGGCGCGTACTCAATGCCGGTCGCCGCCCGCCCCGCTCGCGATTCATCAAGGTGCCGCTGGACTTGCGCGATGCCAATGGCCTGGCTGCTCTGTCGATGATCACCACGGTAGTGCCCGGTACGGTCTGGTCGGAGCTGGCGCTGGACCGCAGCATTCTGCTGTTGCACGTCTTCGACCTCGATGATGAGGCGCTGTTCATCCAGCACTTCAAGGCGACCTACGAACGTCCTTTGATGGAGATCTTCGAATGAGCCCGTTGCTGTCGAACGCGATCCTGCTGAGCCTGTTCTTCTTTTCTTTGGCGATGATCCTGACCCTGATCCGCCTGTTCAAGGGACCGTCGGCCCAGGACCGGGTTCTGGCACTGGACTACCTGTACATCGTCGCGATGCTGATGATGCTGGCGCTGGGTATCCGTTATGCCAGTGACACGTACTTCGAGGCGGCGCTGCTGATCGCCCTGTTCGGTTTCGTCGGCTCGTTCGCCCTGGCGAAATTCCTGCTGCGCGGTGAGGTGATCGAATGAATACGCCATTGTCGTTGTGGGTGGAAATCCCGGTGGCGATCCTGCTGGTGCTCGGCAGCCTGTTTGCATTGATCGGCGCCACGGGCCTGTTGTGCATGAAGGATTACTTCCAGCGCATGCACCCACCAGCCCTGGCCTCGACACTCGGGGCCTGGTGCGTGGCGCTGGCTTCGATCATCTACTTTTCGGCGCTCAAGTCCGCGCCGGTATTGCACGCCTGGCTGATTCCGATCCTGCTGGCGATTACCGTGCCGGTGACCACCTTGCTGCTGGCCCGGGCAGCGCTGTTTCGCAAACGCATGGCCGGGGATGATGTGCCGGCTGAAGTGAGCAGTCGGCGGAGTGAGAGCGGTAGTTAGGTCAAAGATTTGTTGTGCCTGGGCCGGCCTCATCGCGAGCAAGCTCGCTCCCACAGGGTTTGGTGTCGGACTCAAAAGGTGTGTACGACACCCGTCACTGTGGGAGCGGACTTGGTCCGGGCGGCGATCCGACGAAGGCGATAGACCTGTCAATGCATCAGGACCGGTTTGTCTCAGACCCAGGCCACCGCCAACAACCCAGCCCCCAGCACCACACACAACGGCGAGTAAACCCAGGTGTCCAGCCGGGCAAATTTCGAGCCTTTGACCTCTTTGAAAAAACCCACCAGCTCCGAATCGCCAATCGCCCGGGCAAACAGCAAAATTGCAATCGCGCTGATCACCCACTGCAACGACCAGTGATGCAAGGGTGGCAGCCACCAACCCACCCGCAAGCACACCAGCGCGGCAATCAACAGCAACAGGCCGGCCACCACCAGGGTGATCCAGCCTCGTGGCTTGAACGCTGGCCTCAGTTGCGCACTGCCCTCGTGCGGTACCTGCGGGACCGCCGCCACCGCAGCCCATTCGCCACCCAACGCCCAATACACATGCACCAGACTGATCACGGCGAAGATCGTCACCAGCGACTGAGCCAACAACAGGGTCATGGTTCAGAAATCCTTGAAAGGGATATGAACTGAACATTGTAGGAGCTGCCGCAGGCTGCGATGTTTTGATTTTGCTTTTTTATGACAAAGATCAAAAGATCGCAGCCTGCGGCAGCGCCTACAGGGCGGTGGAGACTTTATCCGCCACGTCCTTGGGCAGCCAGGCCCTCCAGACGTCCGGATGAGCCTTCATGAACGCCTGCGCCGCCTGACGCGGCGGCGTATGTTTCTCGCTCATCTCGGCCAGCGCTTTGTTCAGCGGGTCGATCGGAAAGTCGACCTTGGCGAAGAACTCGGCAATCTGTGGATACTGCTTCTGGAAGGGGGTGGACACACCGATCGACAGCTTGGAGGCCAGGGAACGGGTCGGCTGTGGGTTGGGGTTGTCGGCGTCGGTCAAGGTTTTCCAGGCTTCGGCGTTGAACGGTGGCTCTTCGAGTTGAATCAGCTTGAAGCGGCCGAGCAACGGCGTGGGCGACCAGTAGTAAAACAGTACCGGTTTGCCACGATGAATGGACGAACTGATCTCTGCATCCAGTGCCGCACCCGAACCGCTGCGGAAGTTCACGTAGCTGTCGTCCAGCCCATACGCCTTGAGCTTCTGCTTGTTGACCACTTCCGAGGTCCAACCGATGGGGCTGTTGAGGAAACGCCCCTTGGTCGGGGCTTCCGGATCCTTGAACACGTCTTTGTAACGCGGCAGGTCGCTGACGCTGCGCAGGTCCGGCGCCAGCGGCTTGATGCCCTTGGCCGGGTCGCCCTTGATCACATATTCCGGCACCCACCAGCCTTCGGTAGCGCCCTTGACCGTGTCGCCGAGGCTGACGACCTTGCCTTCGGCTTCCGCCTTGACCCACACCGGGCTGCGACCGGCCCACTCTTCGCCAATGACCTGGATGTCATTATTGGCCAGCGCGGTTTCCAGAGTGATGGTGGTGCCCGGCAAGGTGTCGGTCGGTAGCCCATAGCCCTTCTCGACAATGATGCGCAGGACATCGGTAATCAGGCTGCCGCTTTCCCAGTTCAGGTCGGCGAAGTGGATCGGCGCCTGGGCGGCAAACACCGGGGCGGGTGTCGCCAGTAAGCCGAAAGTGGCCAGGACAGCAGCCAGCAACCGTCGAAATCCGTTCATGCTTTTGCACCTCGTGCTGTTCACAGCAATAGCAGGATGGCCTGGCAGTAGACCGCGAAGCCTCTGAATACTCAGTCCAATGACTGTAGTAGAGGTTCCTGCTTTCGAGGTGCGTGGATCAGTTTTCGCGATTTTCCTGCAAACGCATCAGCTCGCGCCTGACCATACTGGCGTATGCCGCCGGTTGCAGTTGGTAAAGCTGTGACGCCACCCAATTCAGCCAGGCTCCTTGCAGAATGACCTTCTGCCCGAACAGCCGCCGCGCTTCGTCTTGAGCGCTGGCCAGGTTCTGTTCGTGGAAATCGGCGCGGGTCAGGGTCATCACTCGCTGGCCTTGAAGGTCACCAGTTCGCCCTTGCGCCATTTGGCCGCTTTGGCGGTCACGGCCTTGAGGGTCTTGGTCAGGCCTTCCTGCAACTGTTGATAGGCGGCAAACACCATCACCACGCTGTGACCTTCCTTGAACACTATCCCCTGACCGTCGGCCGTGGTCACGAAGGCGTAATCGCCAATCCCGTAAACCGTAAGCTTGATGTCGCGGAACTTGATGTCCAGCTTGCCGCCTTCACGACTGGGCAGCACGGACGCGCTGAAATGATCGCCGACCTTGAGTTTGAGTCCGGGCTTGTCGTCCACCACCAGGGCTGATTCGGTGTCGATTTCGGCAATGTAGATGCCTTCAGCGTTCTGTTCGGTGATGTAAACGAAACGTGACTGAAACTGCTTGACCAGCTTTGCGCGCAAATCACCCAGCACGAACAAAGCATGCATATCGAGATTACTTACTGCCAAGGAAACATCCCCACATCTGAAAATTGGTGCCGTGCGCGAGAAATAAACGCACAGCCAAAAAAGCGGCAATGCCGAAGGTGTCGCCAAAGAACCCGAATTGAAGTCCTGAATGAGCAGTGCGCTCACTCATCACGAAGCTTGAGAAGACTACTGGAACGTCACTCGCGTCGTCCTGCCTGGCGTTCGTCACAGGCTGAAGGAAAACACCCTTTCTGCTGCCAGAAAAGCATGGACTATCAACTTTGGGGAAAAATCTCATCAAGAAAAAATCTTTTCCTACATATCGTCCGCAAAAAATTGCTTTAGATAAACATCGATTCCCCGCCAGTGAGGGTGATTCTAGAGCAGCGATGCTCTTGGAGACTAGCCAAAACGACGTACATACGTCGATAAAACCATGAAAAGGACTTCATATGTGCACGCTGACTCACTTCGCTTATCCCTTGGTGCCTGACACGGAAACACCACCGATCTTGCACCCGATAGGGTTCCGCCCCCATGAACCGCTTCTCGATGCCCCGGCCCGCCCGCGATTTCAGGTGGTGATGGCAGGCATTGCCTTCTTTCATATCAAGGATATTTCGACAGGCTGCGTAAGAGGTTTCCGAGCGGATCATAATGAAGCCTGTGCCCTCGCCCGGTTTCTTGAATCACATTGTTGACATACCCGCCGCACTCATCCCATCGACGTTTCGTCTGCCCGCCGACTTATCTCAGCCGTCGACGGRCAACTACTGCCATACTGCCAGCCCAATAAAACGGATCCGCAAAAAATCGGGTTGCGTTGACAACAACAATGTATTTCCAGGGGAAGTCTGCAACGTGACGGAATTTGATATCGGCGAGTTTTTTATCCGGGGTGAAGCCAGAGAAATCGACGGTGAATTCCAGGCCGTGATTGTCATGCGCGCCAAACCACCGCTAAAGGCCGTGACCTATCACCAGGTCGAAAAGGATCGCTGGTTCAAAACCCCGGATATCGCCGCCGTTGCGGCCCAGGAATCGGCCAGGGAGTTGAAGGCCGCGGTCGATGCGGGTGCATTGAAAGCCTGATTGTCGGGTTGGCGGTGAGCCAAGACGCAGACTGGGCGCGGGTGGTCGACGACCTGAACCTGCGCATGCACCAGACGCACTGACCACCTCAATGCAGGCTGCCAGGTTTTTCGGCGTTCAATTGCGCCAACCAGGCAGCCTTGCATTCCTCCGCTTCATCGCGACTGGAGAACGCCGTGCCCCGGCGCTCGCCATTGAGCAACACGACCCAGCAGACCCTGCGCCCCATGGATCGCAAATTGGCGGGTACACCGCTGCCGATCATGACCGCGACATCAACTTTGCCTTGCATGCTGACCCCTCGAAATTCATTAGCAACCTAATTAGTAGGTATGTTAATCAGTTTTCCGACGAGGAAACAGCAAAACCCTGCACAGGTTCATTGCAGGATTCGTAACAATCGTCCTGCAGCCCGGGTTTTCTAACGCGGCTTTTCCGGTTTGTAGCCCAGGCGCAAACCACCCCAATGCCGGCCCTTGAGCATGATCGGCACCGAGAGATCGTGCATCAACTCGCCGGTGTCACGGGTATAGGTTTGCAGCAGCACGGCCTTCTGATGGCTGCCGCAGCGGATCCCGGTACGGTCAGCGAACTTGCGTTTGGTCCGGTTCTGCAAGGCATCGACCTGCGCATCGCCCGTCAACGGCTGGCTGAATGCCTTGTTATGGGTCGGCACATAACCCTGCTGGGTGCAGGCGATGGCAAACACCAATCCTTCGTGACGCGGTAACAACGGTTCCTGGATCGTTGGCAGAACCTGATCGGTGTAGCGGTCGAAACGCGTCTGGTACTTGGCCGGGCTGGTATTGGGAATAGTCTGGTAATTGCGGTCGAACAGATCGTCGAGACTGATTCGACCGGCATCGATATCCACCTCGAATCGCGCTGCAATCTGCCTCGCGCCTTCCCGCGCCAGGTCATAGACCCGCTGGTGATAGTCATCCAGCCCCACCTCGGCAAGACGCTCGCTGATGGTTTCGGCTTGCCCTTCCATTTGCACCGCCGCCTGGGCCAGGCGTTGAGTCTGCTGGTCGCTGACCGCCAGGTCGCTGCGCATCTGCTCGATGGCGTGGAACAGGCTGTCGAGTTGCTCACGGTTGGTGTCTGCCCCCTGGGCGATTTCCCCGACCTGGGACTCGACACTGGCCGCCAGACGGGCAATGTTCTCCAGATGCTGTCCCGTCCGTTCGACCTGCTCGACGCCGGTATCAAGGTCGCTGGATAGTTGACGGATCTGCTCCACCACCTGCGCGGTACGTTGCTGGATATCGGCCACCATTTCGCCCACTTCGCCCGTGGCAGTCGCCGTGCGTGCGGCGAGCCCGCGAACCTCGTCGGCCACCACCGCAAACCCGCGACCGTGCTCCCCCGCCCGCGCCGCTTCTATCGCTGCGTTCAACGCCAACAGGTTGGTCTGGCTGGCGATGGACTGAATCACCAGGGTCACGCGCTGGATATCATCGCTGCGCAGGCTCAAAGCTTCGATCAGTTCACGGCTGTTACTGGCGCGCTGGCTGAGCTGATGCATGCGCGCGATGGACTCGATCAGTTGCGTACGCCCCACCGCGCCACTTTGATGAGCCTCGCTGGCGGCACTCAGCGCCTGGCGACTGAGCGTCGAGGTGGCCTGTTCGGTGGTGATCATGACCTCGGCGTTGCTGACGATCTGTGCCGCCGCCGTGAGCTGCGATTGCAGTTTGTCCGCCAGTTGCCGAACCGAGAACGCCACACCGGCGGCTGACAGCGCGTTATGGCTGGTGGTGTAGGAAAGATCGCGAGTCAACTCGCCAATGGCATCGGGGTTGTCGGGGGAAGCCGCCTGCGGGATCGCGCGCGAACGCAGGCGAGGCAGCCAGACAATCAATACGGCCAGCGGCAGGCCAAGGTAGAGCGACCCGTCACCCAGCGTCATGCCACATAACAACAGCATCAGGGCGATGCTTTGCAGCGTCGGTGTCAGCCAGCGGTTTTTCGGCAACAGCACTGGTGCAGGCACTGCCGCAACCAGAGACCCGTCTCTCGTCATCATCGTTACCCCGGAAAGCTTCTAATTGTTGTCTTCGCATTAAACGCCACCATAAAGCCATTATCCATGAGCCTTTAGTCGTGAGCGTTGCAGCAGATCAATAGAACAACCGGGAAATCGAAGACGGCAGAAAACGAAGATCGCAGCCTGCAACAGCGCCCTGCATCAATTGCGCAGGGGCTGCCGCAGGCTGCGATCTTTTCAGGGCAGCCCGGATCAAAGGGGCTGCCTTGCAGAATCAGGCCTGACGCTGGTGCTTGTCGATTTGCTCGTGACGCTCTTGAGCTTCGATGCAGTACTTGGTGGTCGGGCTGATCAGCAGGCGCTTGAGGCCAATCGGCTCGCCGCTGTCGTCGCACCAGCCAAAGCTGTCTTCCTTGATGCGCTCAAGGGCTTGTTCCAACTGAGGCAGCATGCGCTGGTCGCGATCGATAGCGTTCACCAGCCAGGTGCGCTCTTCTTCGACCGAAGCCGCGTCTGCCGGATCGGCCGGGGTGTCCAGGCTTTCGATGGCGATGCGGTTCTGTTCGATGCGCTCATGGGTTTCGACTTTCATGTTCTGCAACAGCTCGGAGAAAAAAGCATGTTGCTCGGCATTCATGTAGTCATCCGCCGGCATGGCCAGCAACTTGTCCTTTGTCATTGATATCTCTATAAAAAAACGTGCATTAAGGCGAATAAGGGAGCGTTCCGGCAGACCTGGGCAGGCCATCGGAAAGGCGCCGTTTGTTCCAAGCGCCACCCGGCACTCAATTTACGAGGGGCGGCAGTCTACGGCCGACTTGAGGCCTCAGCAACTGAAAAGACAGCGAATTTGTCCGACAAAGCCCTGAAAATGCTCTACTGCAGGCTTTGAGGTGGTAATCGGAGTGCGTTTATAGCAAGAAATTCAGTCGAACGGCTGTATATAGAAGACAAACGGCTTGCGCCGGGCATTATTCACAGTCATTTGCAGGGCTGCGAACCTCAGCTAAGGTTGTCCCTACCGAAATGGCCATATAAAGGAAAGGACCATGAAGCTGATCGGTATGCTGGATTCGCCCTATGTCAGGCGCGCCGCCATTTCTGCCAAATGCCTGGGAATCACCCTGGAACATCAATCGGTCTCGGTGTTCCGCCACTTCGAACAATTCCAGCAGATCAATCCGGTGGTCAAGGCGCCCACACTGGTGCTGGATGACGGTGAGGTGTTGATGGATTCGACGCTGATCATCGACTACCTCGAAACCCTGGCCGGCAACAGCCTGTTGCCCGTCGAGCCTGGTCAGCGCTTGCGCGCGTTACGCCTGATCGGCCTGGCGCTGGCCGCCAGCGAAAAGTCCGTGCAGCTTTACTACGAGCGCAACTTGCGGCCCGAGGAAATTCAATTTGAACCCTGGGTGCAGCGGGTCGAAGGACAGCTGACGGCGGCCTATTCGGCGCTGGAGCGGGAGCTGGAAAAACAGCCGCTGAAAACTGATGGTTCGCTTGAGCAGGACGGCATTACCCTCGCCGTAGCCTGGAGCTTTACCAATCTGGTAGTGCCGGATCAGGTGAGTGCGGCGCAGTTTCCGCGGATTGCTGCGTTCACGGCGTATGCCGAAGGGCTTGAGGTGTTTATCAGTACGCCGATTGACTGACCGATTCATTTCGCCTGATCTGCCGCTATCGCGAGCAAGCTCGCTCCCACAGTAATTTTCGTCGTACGCGGATTTTGTGCTCGACATCAATCCATTGTGGGAGCGAGCTTGCTCGCGATGGCGTCGTGTCAGTCGACACATGAATTGCCTGTCAGCCCGCTATCGCGAGCCAGATGAAAGTTAATTTATTAAGTCGCGGGCAATTCTTGGCAAAATGTTCGCAACTTCGTAATGAACTGCTTATCAGGCCAGCCCTATGACCCGCATCTTGACCATCGAAGACGACGCCGTGACCGCCCGGGAAATTGTCGCTGAACTGAGTAGCCACGGCCTCGACGTCGACTGGGTCGACAATGGCCGCGAAGGGCTGGAGCGTGCGGTCAGCGGCAACTATGACCTGATCACACTCGACCGCATGTTGCCCGGGCTCGATGGCCTGGCGATTGTCACCACGCTGCGGACCATGGGCGTGGCCACGCCGATCCTGATGATCAGCGCGCTGTCCGATGTCGATGAACGCGTGCGCGGCTTGCGCGCCGGCGGCGACGACTACCTGACCAAACCCTTCGCCACCGATGAAATGGCCGCCCGGGTCGAAGTCCTGCTGCGCCGGCAGAACACTGTCACCGCCCAGGCCACCACGCTGCGGGTGGCGGATCTGGAGCTGAACCTGATCAGCCACGAAGCCAGCCGCGACGGTCAACTGCTGACGCTGTTGCCCACCGAGTACAAACTGCTGGAGTTCCTGATGCGCAATACCGGGCAAATCCTCTCGCGGATGATGATTTTCGAAGAAGTCTGGGGTTACCACTTCGACCCCGGTACCAACCTGATCGATGTCCACATCGGCCGTCTGCGCAAGAAGATCGACCCGCCTGGCAATGTCCCACTGATTCGGACCGTGCGAGGCTCGGGTTATGTCATTGCCGAACCCGTCTAAAGGCTGGCGCTCTTCCAGCAGCCGTTTGCTGGCGCTCTACAGTTCGCTGTTCGTGATCTGGAGCGGGATTCTCATGGGGGTCATGTACTACGAGGTTTCCGCTTACCTGGACAACCTGGCCAAGCATTCGCTGATGCAACGCCAGCACCTGTTTTCGCGCTTCTCCGGCGAGCAACTGGTGGACGCCCTCGCCGTCAGCATGACCTTCGATATCCGCGGCATCGACGCCTACGGCCTGTTCGATGCCCGGCAGCGTTACCTCAGCGGCGCCCTGCGCTACATTCCGGACGGCTTGCCGCTCGATGGCAAGATCCACATGCTGCGCGATTGCGATGCCTCCGACGACAGCAACGACCAGACGCTGCCCGCCGACAGTTGCGACGCCGTGGCGACCCGCACCCTCGACGGCCGCTGGCTGGTGCTGGTTCGCGACAACGGCTCGCTGTTCGCCGTCACCCGGATCATCCTTCACGCCCTGTTCTGGGGTGTGACCCTGACCATCGTGCCGGGCATCGTCGGCTGGTATTTGCTGCGGCGCCGGCCGTTGCGACGCATTCGCGGGATTCAGGCCAGCGCCGAAGCCATCGTCGCCGGCGACCTGAGCCGGCGTTTGCCACTGTCCAACCGGCGTGACGAACTGGACATGCTCGCCGCCATCGTCAATGCCATGCTCGAACGCATCGAGCGCTTGATGAACGAGGTCAAGGGCGTGTGCGACAACATCGCCCATGACCTGCGCACGCCCCTGACCCGTCTGCGCGCGCAGCTTTACCGCATGCAGCAGCAAGCCGGCGAAGGCTCGCCGCAGGCCATGCAACTGGACCTGGTGCTGGCCGAGGCCGACACGTTGATGGCGCGTTTCCGTGGCTTGCTGCGGATTTCCGAACTGGAAGATCGCCAGCGTCGCTCCGGTTTCGTGCAACTGGACCCGGTGTCGTTGTTGCAAGAGCTGCATGAGTTCTATCTGCCCCTGGCGGAAGACGACGGTCTGGTGTTCCAACTACACCTGCCCGCGTCATTGCCGCCCCTCAATGGCGACCGCGCACTGCTGTTCGAAGCCGTGGCGAACCTGTTGAGCAACTCGATCAAATTCACCCCGCCCGGTGGCGCGGTGATCTTGCGCGGGATCAATGCTGGCGGGCACACGCGGATCGAAGTGCTCGACTCCGGCCCGGGCATTCCCGAGGCGGAACGTGAAGCGGTGTTCCAGCGTTTCTACCGTGCCGAGGCGGGCAATCAAAAGAGCGGCTTCGGGCTGGGGCTGTCCATCGTCGCGGCGATTGTCAGCCTGCACGGGTTTACCCTGGAGGTGGGCAGCAGCGAACTGGGTGGCGCGCGGCTGGTGCTCGATTGTCGGGAGAGCTTGATTCCTCAAGCCTGAAATTGATCCCCTGTAGGAGCGAGCCTGCTCGCGATGGACGCAAGGTCGACGCGCTCATTCAGACAGTAAGCGTTTTCGTTGACGTCCATCGCGAGCAAGCTCGCTCCTACAAGGGATTGGTGGTGTTTATCAAGCCGGGTAATTGGCCCGCAACGCCTCAAGTCCACCCTGATAGATACCGGTAAACAACGCCTCCAYTTCCTCGTTGCTCACACCCACCGGCTCGAACCTCCCGGACCAGGTCACCCGCGCGCCCTCGCCTTGGGCTTGAACCTTGATCGTCGCCAGATAATCAGTCGCCGGAAAGGGTGCCTGCAAAATCGAGTAGCTGTAGGTTTGGCCGACGTTGTCGAACGCTTGCAGGCGTTCGATCACCACTGCGCCGTCCGCCGTTTGCAGGCTGCGCACGCGCCCGCCTTCGCTGAGCTCGCTCTTGGGAATGAACGGCAGCCAGTCCGGCAGCGAGTTGAAACCGCCAATCAATTGCCAGACCTGTTCGGCCGAAGCCGGGATGTCGATGAAGGCTGATGCTGTTGCCATGAAATGTTCTCTCTAATCAATAAGGTTCAGATGGCCAGGCTGTCGACGACACCGCCGTCGACCCGCAAGGCAGCACCGGTGGTGGCCGAGGATAACGGCGAAGCGATGTAGGCCACCAGATTGGCGACCTCCTCGACATCCGCCACGCGCTGGATGATCGACGTCGGCCGGGCCTTGCGCACGAACGCATCGGCTTCGTCCCGGGCGCTGCGTCCGGATTCGGCGATGGCGTCCTTGAGCATGTCTTCCAGGCCATCGGTAAAGGTCGGGCCGGGCAGGATCGCGTTGACCGTCACGCCGGTGCCGGCCAGGCGTTTGGCCAGGCCATGGGACACCGCCAGGTTGGCGCTTTTGGTCACGCCGTAGTTGATCATGTCCGCCGGTGTCGCCACGCCGGACTCCGAAGACAGAAAGATCACCCGGCCCCAGCCCTGCTTGACCATCTGCGGCGTGTAGTGCCGCGACAGACGCACGCCGGAGATCACGTTGACCTCGTAGAAGCGCGTCCACTCACTGTCCGGGGCGTCGAAGAAATCCACCGTGTTGAAGATCCCGAGGTTGTTCACCAGGATATCCGCCCGAGGTTCGGCGGCGAACAATCTTTCGGCGCCTTCGGCGGTACCGAGGTCGGCGGTCACACCGCGCAATTGCGCGCCGGGTACGCGTTGGCGAATGCTCGCCAACGCCTGTTCGACCTTGGCCGCGTCGCGGCCGATCACCACCACCGTGGCGCCGGCCTCGGCCAGTGCCTGACTGATGCCCAGGCCAATGCCGGCGGTGCTGCCGCTGACGATCGCGAGTTTTCCGCTCAAATCAATCTTCATTTTCAAGCTCCAATGAGGGGCAAGGGTGCGCGCTCGGAAACCAGCTTCGCCTCACGCATCGCCTGCCAGAACGCAGTGGGGATCACCGCCGCCACTGCCGGGTTCGCCAACGAAAATTGCAACGCCGCAGCCTTGATATCAACGCCGTGGGCCGCCACAATGCGTTTGATCTGCTCGACCTTGCTGAKGATCGCCGGGCTGGCCTTCTGGTATTCGAAGTGTGCGCCACCGGCCAGAATGCCCGAGCTGTACGGGCCGCCGACCACGATCTCGACGTTCTGCGCCAGGGCCGCGTCCATCAAGCGCTGCAAGGCGCGATCATGGTCGAGAAGAGTGTAGCGACCTGCCAGCAGAAAACCGTCCGGCTGCGCTTCGCTCAGATCAAGGGTCACCACGCCATTGTGGGCGGCGTGGCACCGGATCAATTTTCGGCCGCTGGTGGAGACATTCAGGAAGGTGCTGACGGAGCCTGAACCCACCACATAACACTGTGGGAGCGAGCTTGCTCGCGATGACGGCAGCACATCCAACATCCATGTGACTGACCCACCGCTATCGCGAGCAAGCTCGCTCCCACAGTTGATTGGTGCCGTACGCTGCATTTGTGCTTGCTGGAGATCCCGTGTGGGAGCGAGCTTGCTCGCGATGACGGCAGCACATCCAACGTCCATGTGACTGACCCACCGCTATCGCGAGCAGGCTCGCTCCCACAGTTGATTGGTGTCGTACGCAACATTTGTGCTCGCTGGAGATCCCGTGTGGGAGCGAGCTTGCTCGCGAAGACTGCGGAACAGTAAACATTGATGTTGCCTGACACGCCGCTTTCGCGAGCAAGCCCGCACACAGTTGATTGGTGTCGTACTCAGCATTTGTGCTCGCTGGAGATCCCGTGTGGGAGCGAGCTTGCTCGCAATGACGGCAGCACATCCAACGTCCATGTGACTGACCCACCGCTATCGCGAGCAGGCTCGCTCCCACAGTTGATTGGTGTCGTACGCAGCATTTGTGCTCGCTGGAGATCCCGTGTGGGAGCGAGCTTGCTCGCGATGGCGGCAGCACATCCAACATCCATGTGACTGACCCACCGCTATCGCGAGCAGGCTCCCACAGTTCATTGATGTCGTACGCAGCATTTGTGCTCGCTGGAGATCCCGTGTGGGAGCGAGCCTGCTCGCGATGGCGGCAGCACATCCAACATTCATGTGACTGACCCACCGCTATCGCGAGCAGGCTCGCTCCCACAGGTTGCGCGTCTTTCCTCAAGGTTTGATGCTTTACTGAAAAAGCCTGAAACCCACTGAGCCACCACCACGAACCGCAACGACCTGCGCCGCGTGGACATGAACTTGCTGGTGATTTTCGAAACCCTGATGTTCAAAAAGAACCTGACCCGCGCCGGGGAAAAGCTGTTCCTCGGCCAGCCTCCTGTCAGCGCGTCGCTGGCAAAGTTGCGCGATCTGACGACGGCAGCAGTCAGCTGCGGGCAGACGACGCACCGTTTGATATCAAGCTGTCCGAACTGTCGATGGTCTGGAACGGGGTCAACGATAACGATCCGGCAGAACGCTGGTTGCGCTCGAAAATTGCACAGCACATGGCGGCGCCACTATCGGGGCATTGATCGACTGCAGGACTAACGGCTCGGACTCGCGCAAATACACCGGCATGTCGGTCACCGGTGGCATGGCCGGAATCTCGAAGTACATCTGCACCACCCAGCCACGGTGATAGCTGGCGTGATTGACCACGTGCATCAGCATCGCGCCGGCGCTCATGGTGCCGCTTTCGCCCGAGACAAAGGTGAACTCCAGGGGCTTGTCCAGGGAGGCATCGGTTTGCCGGGCGCTCCAGTCGCAATACCAGCGATCGATCTCTTTTTGCGCCATGCGCAGTTCGGACAGATCGGCATGCAGCAGGTCGTGTGAGGTCTTGAAGCCATGCCCCCGGCCTTCGAGGTGCGCCTGCCAGATGCAATCGACCACGTAGACGTGATTGAGGGTGCCGATCATGTTTTTGAACACCGACACCCGTTCTTTTTTGACTTCCCCCGGAGGGAGCRCTGCGAGGCTGTCAAAGAGGCGCTGATTGGCCCAGCGTTTGTAATCGGCCAGCAGACAGGCAGTGCGTACGGTGATCATCAGAGTTCTCCGATGGCAGTAAGCGCATCCCTAGGGGGCGTTCTCAATTAGTTTCCCCACCGCGCCGGGTCTGCTGTTGTGCAGGGCAAGGCGCGAGAAGCGCAGTTTGGTCATTCCAAATCAGCTTCGAGCAACACAGCCCTGCACAACAGCAGGCCCGGCCCTTCGGGTTGTGCCTTAAAGCTGGCCATGCTGCGTTGCAGGCCTTGGAAAGGGAACAACCATTCCCCGCGGCCTACGCCTTGCCTGGCCAGCTTTAAGGCGACAACGCGGTGGGGAAACTAATTGAGAACGCCCCCTAGCATAGACCCAATGCCCACAAGGCAGTGCCAGCCCTGATCATCGGTCGTCCAGGCGTTTTACTACCTGTTCGGCGAGCGCCAGGCAACTGGTCAGCCCCGGTGATTCGATGCCGAACAGATTCACCAGTCCCGGCACCCCATGTTCGGCCCGACCGCTGATGAGAAAGTCGGCAGCCGGCTCGGTCGGCCCGCTGATTTTCGGGCGAATACCGCTGTAGGCCGGTTGCAGGCTGTCGTCCGGCAACCCCGGCCAATAGCGGCGGATCGCCTGATAGAACCCCTCGACCCTGTGGGGCTCGACGCGGTAATCGATGTGCTCGACCCATTCGACATCCGGCCCGAAGCGCGCCTGCCCGCCCAGGTCGAGCGTCATGTGCACACCCAGTCCCGCGCTCTCCGGGGCTGGATACACCAGGTGGCGAAACGGCGCCCGGCCGCTGAAACTGAAATAACTGCCCTTGCACAAATGCGCCCGGGGAATGAATTGCCCAGGCAGACCGACAATAGCGCGCGCCACCTCGGGCGCGGACAGCCCCGCGCAATTGATCAATTCGCGGCAGCACAGGGTCATGGGTTGAATGCCGCCCATGCGCAGCTCGAAGCCCTGCTCCATGCAACGGCCCGACAGCAGCGGTGTGCGCAAGGCCAGCGTCGCTGCGAACCGCTCGGCATCGCCCTGAAGCGCCAGCATCAGGGCGTGGGAGTCGACGATGCCGGTAGACGGCGACCACAGCGCCGCGATACAGGACAACGCCGGTTCAAGCGCCCGGGCCTGTGCGCCATCCAGCCATTGCAGGTCATCGACACCATTGACACGCCCCTGCTCCAACAGACGCTGCATAGCCGAGCGCTGTTGCTCATCGGTGGCCACGATCAGCTTGCCGACGCGCCGGTAATCAATACCGTGCTCATCGCAATAAGCGTAGAGACGCTGCTTGCCCTCCACGCACAACCGCGCCTTGAGGCTGCCACCCGGGTAATAGATACCGGCGTGAATCACTTGCGAGTTACGCGAGCTGATGCCCGTTCCGATGCCCTCACCCGCGTCAACCACCAGCACGTCGCGCCCGCTCATGGCCAAGGCCCTGGCCACTGCCAATCCGACGACGCCAGCCCCGATCACCACACTTTGAATATCGACGTTCAACGCCCCAGCCCTCTCACACCTGTTCCCGCTGCCGATAGTCGATCAGGCTGGAGAAAATCGCCAGCGACAAGGCCATGAAGTCCCCTGTCCATATGCACAATCGGCAGCGCCGGGGAACTCTCGGCGATTGCCATGCATCCTAAACTATGTGGTATTTCCCTTATGCTCCATGCTGTCGGAGGACACCATCATGCGCCGCATGTTTATCCTTTCTTCCCTGCTGCTTTGTTTGCCCGTCGGTTCCGCTCTGGCTAAAGTGGATGCCGAAGATGTCGCCACCTCGGCCGGGGTTTCCGCCTCGCTTTATTCGACGTTCAAAGACGACAAACTCATGATTCCCGCCCGGGATGACGCTTCCAGCTTCGTCGCCAGTGGCGGTGCGATTCGTGGTGCTTATCTGGAGGCGGTATTGAAAAAAGTCCGTCAGGACAATCCCGCCCTCAACAACGCAAGCGACGAAGAGCTGGCCCGCGCCATCCTCGTCCAGGAAGGCGTTGCCACCGATCACTGACGATCGTCATCGCCAGCGGTGGGGCTTGTGACACCGGGATAGCGTTTCCGGCCCTACCCGGCGTGCGTGCCAGTGGACAAGCGTGCCCACCCGGCCACGAGTTGCGCGTTGATACTCACCCCGCCGCACACCACGATCACCACGTCATTGGCGTCGGCAATCGCCGGGTGATCCAGGTAGGCAACCGCCAATGAAACCCCGCACGCCGGCTCGACCAGCTGACGCAAATCATTGGCGTAACGCACCACGCCCATGATCGCCTCATCATCACTGAGCACTACGCATTCATGGGAAAAATCGCCGATGTGCTTGACCGGCCAGGCGGCCACTTGGGCGGCGCCCAGGGACGTGGCGACGGTGTCGATTTTCGCCAATTTGACCGGGTACCCGGCCGCCACCGCCGCGGCGAACGACGCCGCGCCTTCGGTTTCGCAGGCCACGATGCGGCAATCGGTGTGCCGATGACGAATCAGTCCGGTGAGCAGCCCCGCCAGCAAGCCACCGCCGCCCACCGAGGTCACCAGCACATCCACTGGCGGGCAGTCTTCAAGGATTTCATCGACCATGGTGCTGTGCCCTTCCCACAACACCGGGTGGTCGAAAGCGGGCACGAATTCACTGCGTGGGTCCTGGGCGAGCTCCCGTGCCCGTAGATTGGCTTCGTCCCAGACCTTGCCGTGCACGATCACCTCGGCGCCGGTATTGCTGATCCGCGCCCGGGTGCTTTGCGGGGTGGTGTGCGGCACCACGATGCATGCCTTGAGTCCCAGGCATGCAGCGGCCATGGCCGTGGCCAGTCCCGCGTTACCGCCGGAGGGACAGACCACCTTGCGCTTGCCCTGCTGCGCCGCCCGACTGCACAGCAAGCCAATGCCGCGTATTTTGAACGAGCCGCCAGGTTGCAGGTTTTCCAGTTTCAGCCAGATACGGCGGGTCGGGGTCGACAGGCCAGGGTGCAGGATCAAAGGCGTGCGGATGTGAAGCATACAGGCTCCTGTTTCACGCCACCGGCTCGTCGAACTCGTGCGAGCCGGCGGTGAACGGTCCTCTCTCCCAAGCTTAGTTCACCCGGCCTCCGGGCGACCGTCTCAGCGGTCCGGCGCCGGTTGCGATCTTTTACCCATGGAAACTCGAAGGCCAAAGAACGATCAAAAGATCGCAGCCTACGGCAGCTCCTACGTAAGCCTGTTCGCGGAGGTACCATGAAAATCTCGGCCAAACTGGCATTTTTCGCCGTCGTCAGCACCCTCGCCTACCTCACGCTGGCGATCTGGGGACTGGGTGGTTTCGCGGCTTATTTCAGCCACGGTTCACTGGTCGTCGTTGCCCTGGCCACTCTGATCATGGCTGTCGCTTCTCTGTTCACCGAGGTCAACCTGAGTTCGGGGGAACGCGAAGACCGGGCCAACCGCTGGGTCATTCCGGCCTTTGGCGTGATCGGCTTACTGAGCGGCTTTCTGCCGGCTTATACCGACCGCATCGATTTCTGGACCTTTGGCGGTGAAGGCGTGCGCTGGCTCGGCGCACTGTTGTTCGTCGTCGGTGGCGCGCTGCGGTTGTGGCCGGTGTTTGTACTGGGCAAGCGCTTCAGCGGACTGGTGGCCATTCAGCCGGGACATCAACTGGTCACTGAGGGGATTTACCGCAACCTGCGCAACCCCAGTTATCTGGGGATGATGGTCATCGGCATGGGTTGGGCATTAGCCTTTCGCTCTGGTGTCGGACTGATTTTGGTGGCGCTGACGCTGATCCCGCTGATCGCGCGCATTCACTCGGAAGAAGCCTTGCTCCGGGCGCAGTTCGGCAGCGAATACGAGGCTTATTGCGCCCGCTCCTGGCGGCTGATCCCCGGGCTTTATTGAAAAAACGCAGGCCCCTGTGGGAGCGAGCTCGCTCCCACAGGGGGTGGAGTCGCTCATAAAGCCAGTAGTCGAAGCCGACCACCGGCATCCACCAGAACCCGGACCATTTCATAACCCGCCAACGTCCCATGCAACGTCTTGATCGGCTGCTCATGGGTCGCCGTCACGATCATCAAATCCGCCCCCGCCGCCTCGGCCGCCAGAATCCCCACCGTGGCGTCTTCAAAAACCAGGCACTGCCCAGGCTCGACACCCAGGCGCCGGGCCGCGAGGCGGTAACCGGCGGGGTCCGGCTTGCCGGCAGTCACATCCTCGGCGGTGATCATGACGGCAGGCACGGGAATCCCCGCCGCCGCCATCCGCCGCAACGCCAGTTCCCGCGGAGCGGAAGTGACGATGGCCCATTGGCTGGCAGGCAAAGACCGCAAGAATTTGCCCGCGCCAGCCACTTCGAATACCCCGTCGACATCTTCGATTTCCGCTTCGGTAATCCACGCGGCTTCGGCCTCGGCATCCACCCCGGGCAACCCCAGGCGCCTGATGGTGTCGACGGCGCGGGCACCGTGGATGGTCGGCAGGAATGTGTCGACATCGACGCCATGGCGCACCGCCCAGGTGGTCCAGACCCGCTCGGCGGCGGCGATGGATGTCAGGACCGTACCGTCCATGTCGAACAGAAAGGCACGGTAAGTCGAGTTGAATACGGAGTGATCGGACAAGAAAAAGAACCTCGCAAGTGCCGGACGGATTTACCCGGCAATGTAGCATCTGCGCACAGGTCAGTTGAGTCGTTTGGACTTGAAGGTCTGGCCCACGCAATCGAGCAGCCCGCCAATCATCCAGGGTTTCTTGATGAAGGAGACCTCATGCCGCACGCCTGCGCTTTCAGGGGTTTCGAAACCGGACATGATCATGATTGGCTTGTCCGGCCAGCGATCGCCGAACTGGTTAGCCAGGTCCGCGCCATTGAGCGTGCCGGGCATGGTGATGTCCGTCAGCAGCATGTGCACCTGCGGCGCATGTTGCTCCAGATACATCACTGCCGCGTCCGCACTGGTTTGCGGCTCGACGACAAAACCTTCTTCCTGAAGAATCTCACAGAGAAAATCCAGGATCAGCGGGTCGTCCTCAACCACCAGAATCAACCCGCCAGGAAGATCTCCACCCGCCGTCGGTACTCGACTCATGACCGTGCCGCCCCCTGATAGCCTCAATGATTTCGCGGGCTCTGACCCGCTACCTAAAAGGTATGAGCAGCGGACTCGGCGGAAATTCATTTTTGATGCAACCAGGTGACCTGGTATCAAGTGTGCTGATCAAGCTTGCGCAGCACGCTACCCCTGAAGCCCTGTGGAAAAACCTGTGGGAGCGAGCTTGCTCGCGATGGCGGCGGATCAGTCAACATAGATGTCGACTGTCATGCCCTCATCGCGAGCAAGCTCGCTCCCACAGGGTCTGCGGTGCTTGGACTTACTGCGACATTTCGCTTTTCTTCATCGCATCCTTGGACATTGCATCTTTTTTCATCGCGTCCTTGGACATGCTGTCTTTGGACATGGCGTCCTTGGACATGGAATCGGTCTTCTTCATCGCGTCTTTTTTCATCGCATCCTTGGACATCGCATCCTTGGACATGGCGTCCTTGGACATCGCATCCTTGCTCATGCTGTCGTTGCTCATCGTGTCAGCTGCGAACACAGAGGCAGCACCAACGGCCAGGCACATGGACAGAACAACAGTGGTCAACTTTTTCATGATGAATCTCCTTGGAGCACGGGTTTGCGGGCGGTGAATGTTTCGGGCGTTCATCAGCTGCCACCGAACCAGTTGTAGCCCTGGTCTTCCCAGTAGCCACCCGGATAGGTGTTAGTGACGAAAATCGCCTGGATGTGTTTGGGATTTTTGTAGCCGAGCTTGGTGGGCATGCGCAGCTTCATCGGGAAGCCATACTCGCGGGGCAGCACAGCGCCGTCGTAAGTCAGCGTCAACTGAGTCTGCGCATGCAGCGCGGTGGCCATGTCGATGCTGGTGTAGTAGTCGTCGGCGCATTTGAAACCGACGTATTTGGCATCGGTGTCAGCGCCGATGCGCTGGAGGAAGTCACTGAAGCGCACGCCGCCCCAACGCCCGATGGCGCTCCAGCCTTCGACGCAAATGTGCCGGGTGATCTGCTCGGTCTGGGCCATGGCGCGCAGCTCTTCGAGGCGCCAGCTACGTTTGTCGGCGACCAGGCCGGTGACTTCCAGGCGATAGCCCTCCTCCTCCACCACCGGCGCCTCGTCGATGCCGTAAAAGGCATTGAAGGGAAACGGCCGGGTGATCATCGACGCCGGATAGGTCGGCGCCATCGCATTGGGGTTGAACAGCCAGCCCTGTACCCGATCGTTGAAGCGCGACATGGACGACAACGCAGTCTCGACGCTTTCGTTGTCGGTGATGTTGCAGCCGGACAGCATGGCCACGCCGCCGAGGGTCAAACCACGCAGCAGAAACGAGCGGCGCGAGCGGTCTTCGATTTGCGGGGCGAGGATCTTGCGGGCGTCGCCGAGGATCGAAGCCTCGTCCAGCCCGGGGACCTGAATGCGCTTTTTCATACCTGCTCCTTGCGGCCGACGATCATGGCCAACAGCGTTTTCGGAACCAGCGCGACCATCAGCAGATGCACCGCCACGAAGGCCACCAACAGTGCCATGGCGAAAAAGTGCACACGGCGCGCGCCTTCATAACCGAACAGCAATTCACGCAACAGCGGGAACTGCACCGACTTCCACAACACCAGCCCGGAAAGCACCAGCAGAATGATGTCGACCATCACGAACAGGTACGCCACCCGTTGCACCTGGTTGTATTGGCTGAGGTCGGCGTGTCCGAGTTTTCCGCGCAAGGCGTCCCACAGGTCGTGCAGTACGCCTTTGGGCGAAACCGGAAAGAAGCGTCGCTTCAGGCGCCCGCTGAACAGATTGAAGGCCAGGTAGATCAGGCCGTTGATCGCCAGGAACCACATCGCCGCGAAATGCCATTGCAGCGCACCGCCTAGCCAGCCGCCGAGGGTGATCGACTTGGGAAAACTGAATTCGTAGATCGGCGAGGCGTTGTAGATGCGCCAGCCGCTGGTGACCATCACCAGCACCGCCAAGGCGTTGAGCCAATGGGTCAGCCGTAGCCAGCATGGATGAGTGGACTTGGGTGAAGCAGTGCTCTGCGACATGTCCGGCTCCCGGTTTGTTGTTGTTCGTTGGAGCCGAGTATGGGAGCGCGGAGATCGCCAAATCCTCACGTAAAGTTAAATTAATCGTGATAACTCGTTCCTGACGAGCACCGGAAAACCTGTGGGAGCGAGCTTGCTCGCGATGACGGCATTACATTCAACATCGAAGTTGACTGACCCACCGCTATCGTCGGAACGCCGCCCGGAGCAAGCTCGCTCCCACAGGGTTCTATGGTGGTCCGTCCAGTGCGCAACTATGGTTAAATGCCGCCCCCACAAATGACCGACCCGACCCGATGAACCCTGAAGCCCTCGCCACCCTCAACCAGCATCTGCTGACCGCCCTGGCGGCCGCCCCCGCCGAAACCCGCCGCCTGTTCCACGGCCGTGGCCGCTGCTGGCCAGGGCTGGAGCAAGTGACTGTGGACTGGTTGCAAGGCGTGGTGCTGGTGGCGCTGTTCAAGGAGCCGGAAGCGGCGCAGCTGGAAGACCTGAAGCAGGTGCTGATGGCGATCACCCAGTCTGAGCAGTGGGCAAAATCCGGTGCCCACACGCTGCTGTTGCAACACCGCTACCTGCTGCAAAGCACCACCGAATGGCTGCTCGGGGAGGTCATCGAGGAAATGACCATCACCGAAGGCGGGTTGAAGTACCGGGTGGACCTGGGCCGCAAGCAGAACACCGGGCTGTTCCTCGACATGCGCTACGGCCGCGATTGGGTCCGCGCCAATGCCGGGGGCAAACGGGTGCTGAACCTGTTCGCCTACACCTGCGGCTTCTCGGTGGCCGCTATCGAAGGCGGCGCGACGCATGTGGTCAACCTCGACATGTCGAGCCCGGCCTTGAACCGTGGCCGCGACAACCACCGGCTCAACGGCCACGACATGAGCAAGGTCAGCTTCCTCGGTCACGACCTGTTCAAATCCTGGGGCAAGGTGATTGGCAAGGGGCCGTACGACTTGGTGATCATCGACCCGCCGTCGTTCCAGAAAGGCAGTTTCCTGCTCACCAAGGATTACCAGCGTGTGCTGCGCCGGTTGCCGGAATTGCTCAGCCCTCAAGGCACCGTACTGGCCTGCATGAACGACCCGGCGTTTGGCGCCGATTTCCTGATTGATGGCGTGACTCGTGAGGCACCAAGCCTGCGGTTCGAGCAGCGGCTGGAGAACCCGCCGGAGTTTCCGGATGCGGATATTGAATGTGGGTTGAAGGCGTTGGTGTTTCGGCAGCGAGACTGATTCACTACTTTCGGATCTATACCGTAGATCCATGTGGGAGCGAGCTCGCTCCCACAGGTGTTCAACGCGGCTGCAACACCAACGCAAACAACTCGCCATGCCCGTTCACGTTGAGCTTGTGATAGAGGTTGCGCCGGTGCACTTTCACCGTCTCCGGGGAGATGCCCATTTGCTGGGCGATGGCCTTGCTGGAGAAGCCCTGGAGAATCCGCCGCGCTGTTTCGATCTCGCGCAGCGTCAGGCGTGCGTCGAAGCGATCGAGCAAGGTCGCCAGGTCGCCGGCCGGTGATTCAGCTGCCGGCCCTTCCGGCGGCAGCAAATCCAGGTGTCGGTGCATTGCTGCCAGCACCCAGTCACGCACGCACAGCAAGCGGCCCTGCTCCTCGAGGCTGAAGCGCGTCGAACGCCCGAGGGACAGGCCGAGCACGGCGCCGTCGACGTTGACCATGAACTGCAACTCGTCGCCACCGACCACGGTGCTGAAGTAACTCAGGTAGTACTCACTGTACTGGAACTGGTCGGGGGCCACCGATTCGAGGCTGTGCAAGCCGTCGGCGATGCCCGCGCAAGCGGCTTGGTAGAACGGGTCGAGCAGGTACATGCCGGCGCTGTAGTCCGCCAGTTCTTCATGCTCGTCAGGGCTGCCCTTGGCATCGAAATCGATCAGCAGGCGCGGCACATGCCCCGGGCGCATCAGCGCTACCAGCGCGTTGTCCAGCGGCACCAGCAAGCGCAGGGTATCGACCAACGCACGCCAGAAACCGTCCCGCCCCACCGCCGTGAAGACCCGCGCCAGCCCCTGGTGCACCGGCAACTCTTTCAACAACGCGTCCACGCACTACCCCTTTCGAGTAACCCATGATGGGAATGGGTGAAGGCCACCCCGGTCGATACGCTGCAAACTCCTGATTACCACCGGCCGCAACAGGCCAGGAGTGCCGCATCATGAGTCGTCACCGCTTGTATTTCAATCTGGGGTTTGGCGCCTGTCTGGCGGTTTCGCTGTCGGCTTTTGCGGTCGAGGCCCCGACGGTGCACGTGTACAACTGGTACGACTACATCGGCCCCACCACCTTGCAGGACTTCAAGCGTGACACCGGGATTGCGCCGGTCTACGACACCTTCGACAGCGCCGAAGTGCTGGAAGGCAAGTTGCTCACCAGCCGCAGCGGCTACGACGTGGTGGTGGCGAGCAATTTCAGTTTGCCCACGCTGATCAAGGCCGGTGCCCTGGCGCCATTGCCCCGGGCGCAGATGCCGGACTTCAAGAACATGGACGCCGACCTGCTGGCGAAACTCGCCAACAACGATCCGGGTAACCAGTACGCCGTGCCCTACCTGTGGGGCACCAACGGCATCGGCTACAACATCGACAAAGTCCGCGCAGCGCTGGGTGACAAGGCGCCGGTGGATTCCTGGGATCTGGTGTTCAAGGAGGAGAACCTGGCCAAACTCGGCCAATGCGGCGTGGCCATGCTCGACTCGCCGTCGGAGATGCTGCCGGTTGCCCTGCACTACCTCGGCCTGCCACCCAACAGCACCAACCCCGAGGACTACAAGAAGGCCGAAGCGCTGCTACTCAAACTGCGCCCGCACATCGCCTACTTCAACTCGTCGAAGTTCATCAGCGACCTGTCCAACGGCAATATCTGCGTGGCGGTGGGCTGGTCCGGCGCGATGCTCGAAGCCAAGAACACCGCCGAGCAGGCCGGCAACGGCGTGAAGATCGCCTACAGCTTGCCCAAGGAAGGCGCGCCGGTGTGGTTCGATACGCTGGTACTGCTCAAGGATGCACCGCACCCGGAACAAGGGATGGCCTTCATCGACTACCTGATGCGCCCTGAGGTCATCGCCCCGGTCAGTGACCACCTCAACTACCCCAACGGCAACCGCAGCGCCACCACGCTGGTGGCCGAAGCGACCCGCAGCAACCCGGCCGTCTATCCGCCTGCCGAAGCCATGGCCACCTTGTTCACCCTACAGCCCCTGCCGCCGGTCACCGAGCGCGTGCGCACGCGGATCTGGAGCAAGGTCAAAAACGGTCAGTGACGAGGACATCACAAAACCCTGTGGGAGCGAGCTTGCTCCCACAGGGTCCGTGGTGCCCAACAAATATTCTTTTTTCTGCCACGAATCGAAGATGAGAAAACCCATGAAACCACGTGCCCGCGACCTGAACATCCAGTTCGGCCAACTGCAGCCCGGCCCGCTCAACGCCATCACTGACGTCCCCGGCGTTCGGGTCGGCCACAGCAATGTACGAGGACGCACTGCCACCGGCCGCGACATCCTCACCGGCGTCACCGTCATCGAACCGCGTGCCGGTTCCACCAGCCAGCAGCCGTGCTTTGCCGGCGTGCATGTGCTCAACGGCAACGGCGATGCCACGGGGCTGGAGTGGATTCGCGAAGCGGGCTTGCTGACCAGCCCCATCGCCTTCACCAACACCCACAGCCTGGGCGTGGTGCGCGATGCGCTGATCGTGCTCGACCGCGAGCAGCAACCAGATGACGGGCGCCTCTACTGGAACATGCCGGTGGTGCTGGAAACCTTCGACGGCCTGCTCAACGACATCAACGGCTTTCACGTGAAGCCTGAACACGTGGCCCAGGCCGTGCGTTCGGCGGCGGGCGGTCCAGTGACCGAAGGTAATGTCGGCGGTGGCAGCGGCATGATCTGCCACGAATTCAAGGGCGGCATCGGCACCGCGTCGCGACGCTTGAACAGCGCCCAGGGTGGCTGGACGGTCGGCGCGATTGTCCAGGCCAACCATGGCATTCGCAATGAACTGCGCGTTGACGGGTATCCGGTCGGGCGCTACATGGAACAGGTCGATTCGCCGTTCCTCAAGGCCTCTCTGCCCCATCCGGGCATGGGTTCGATCGTGGTCTGCCTGGCCACCGATGCGCCGTTGCTGCCGCACCAGTGCACCCGCCTGGCCCAGCGCGCCAGCCTCGGCCTGGCCCGCACCGGCGGCGGCAATGAAGACCACAGCGGCGACATCTTCATCGCCTTCGCCACCGGCAATGAACACGTGCCGCCGGCCGCATATGAGAGCAAGAAAGCACCGACCACCGACAACCTGAGCATGGTCAACAACGATCACATCAGCGAGCTGTTCCTGGCGGCCACCGAAGCCGTGGAAGAAGCCATCATCAATGCCTTGCTCGCCGCCGACACCGCCGAAGGCAACGGGCATGCGGTACGGGGGCTGGATGTTGAAACCTTGCTCAAGGCGTTGCGTCGCGCCGGCTGGCCTGGGGATGCGACTAGCGGTACTTGAGTGCAACACTCGGTCTTTTTAGGATGAACTTGCGCAGCCGCTTGCTTGCTCAAGCCGCTGCGTAGGTGGTGAGTGAACTGAACCCCTACCAAGCTCACTGCCTGCTTCACGCGCATCTTGAGCCTCACGGCTCCACTTCCTCCCCATCAAGAGCTTTGAGGCTCTTTTTTTGCCTCTGAAAACCCACACAAATCACTGTAGGAGCGAGCCTGAACTGGTCAACTAATTTTGGACACCAGTTACGGTTTTCATGCCGCCAGTTTTTCCATAGCTACCGGTGAACGATAGCCGTTGTAGCTATGGAGCCTGACGTTGTTGTAACGCATCACGTAGCGTTGCACGTCTATGCGGGCTTCATGCTCAGAGTTGTAGCCATCTTCTGGCACCCACTCTGATTTAAGGCTCCCAAAGAAACGCTCCATCGGGGCGTTATCCCAGCACTCACCTTTGCGACTCAT